>CAIVOR010000137.1 GCA_903907615.1 uncultured Microbacteriaceae bacterium
CGTTCGTGGCTTCTGTCGTCTCCGAGATGACCACGAAGGCGGGGCAGAAGTGCACGAGCATTCGTCGCATCATCGTGCCGGAAGCCGTGGCAGACGACCTCGTGGCTGCCATCGCTGAGCGCATCACCGCGCGCACTGTGGTGGGTGATCCGCGCACTGAGGGCACGACCATGGGTCCGCTCGCGAGCACGGAACAGCGTGACGATGTTGTTCGCAGCGTGGAAGCGCTGATTGCCGGGGGCGGCCGCATCGTCTTCGGCAGCACGGGTGCTCCCGACGTTAAACTCGCGGACGGCACAGTGGGCCCTGACGATGACGGCGCGTTCCTCGCGCCCATCCTCCTGCGCTTTGACGATTCCGAAGCGAATGCCGTTCACGAGATTGAGGCGTTTGGTCCGATTGCCTCAATCGTCACCTACTCGGCACCGGAAGATGCGGCGCGGCTCGCCAATCGTGGCGGCGGGTCGCTCGTTGCCACCGTGTGCAGTCACGACCCCGCGTTCGTCGCACGGACCGTGTCGCTTATCGCGCCCTACCACGGTCGCATTCTGGTTCTCGATCGCGACGTGGCTCGCAGCTCGACCGGTCACGGATCGCCCGTGCCGCACCTCGTGCACGGTGGTCCCGGTCGTGCAGGTGGCGGAGAAGAATTGGGCGGCATCCGAGCGGTCAAACACTTCATGCGTCGTGTCGCACTGCAGGGGTCGCCCGATGTCCTCAGCGGGCTCACCGAACAATGGCGCGGCGGCGCTGCGGTGGCTGAGGGCGAGCATCCCTTCCGCAAGCCGCTCTCGCGACTTCGCACCGGTGACCGCATCGTGTCTGAAGAGCGTGAGATTACCCTCGAAGACATTGGGCACTTCGCCGAGTTCAGCGGGGACACCTTCTACGCACACACCGACGAAGAAGCCGCAGCGGCCAACCCGTTCTTCCCCGGGCGCGTGGCTCACGGGTACCTCCTACTGGCGTGGGCGGCAGGGTTGTTCGTTGATCCCGCCCCGGGGCCGGTGCTCGCGAACTACGGGCTCGAGAACCTGCGCTTCCTGACTCCCGTGTCACCCGGTGATCGGGTGCGGGTGACGCTCACCGCAAAACAGATCACCCCGCGCGAGAACGAGATTTACGGCGAGGTGAGGTGGGATGCCGTTCTCGTCAATCAGAGCGATGAAACGGTGGCCACGTACGACGTGCTCACACTGGTGTCGAAAGAGGACTAGCTAGCGAGACGTCGCCAGGCCGTCGAAGGCAACGCTGATCACATCGTCGGCGAGTCGTTCCGGAGTGATGGGGCCGCCCGGCCGGTACCACTCCACAATTGAGTTGATCATGCCGAAAAGCAGACGCGTGGTGGTACGCGCGTCAATGTCGGCGCGCAGTGTGCCGTCGGCCCTGGCTTCGTCTACGAGCACCGCGACGGCACGGTCAAAGTCGCGGCGTCGAGCAAGCGCCTGGCGTTCGACATCTGTGTTGCCTCGCAGCCGAAGAAGCAGGGTGACATAGGCCAGGTCTTTCACCAGAACATCAACCGCGCCACGGAGCACGAACTTCAGCCGGTCGTCGGCGGGACCCTGTGTGGCCCCGTCTCGCGTCAGCACGAGTTCGAGTTCGCTGAGTGCGCGGTCAAGGGCGAGACGCAGCAGGTCTTCTTTTCCGGAGACGTGATAGTAAATCGCAGACTTGCTGGTTCCGAGCCGTTGGGCCAACACGCCCATCGAGGTTGCTTCGTAGCCGTGGTCGTTGAATGCCGCGACCGCGATGTTGAGCACGGCAGAAAGGTCGTATGCCTCGCGACCGGTGCGCCCGTTGCCGGTGCTGCGTCCGAGTGCCGTCTGCGCCATTTTCTCTCCGAAACCGTTCGAATCTTGACCCTACCGGAATCCTTGCTTGGACCCACCGAGGCTGTTATAGTCTACTGAACGCTCGGTAAGTAAAACAAAGGAGATGGCATGTCGGTCACCCGCGCAGCAAACACAGACGACGGTTCAATCGACGAAGCCGGCGCCGCTCGTTTTGC
>CAIVOR010000138.1 GCA_903907615.1 uncultured Microbacteriaceae bacterium
ACAGAAAAAACTTTGGTCGATTCCTACGGCGTGACCCTGTTCATGGACTACTACCCAGCGAAGAATCCGCGCGGCGTTGTTCTCCTTCTCCACGGGATTGGCGAGCATGCGGGCCGTTACGCGCACGTGGCGGCGGCCTTGAACTCGGCAGGTTTCACCACCTACATTCCCGACCAGCGCGGGTCGGGCCGCACGGGCATGAAGCAGTGGGGAGATGTCACGAAGCTCGGGCGCTTGGGTGTGGGCGGTTTCACCGCCGCTGTCAACGACATCGCGGAGCTCACCCATATGATTCGCGCGGAAAACCCGCGTCTTCCCATTTTTCTTCTCGGCCACAGCATGGGCTCGCTGATGGGTCAGATTGCGGCAAACACCCACGCGAGCGAGTATGCGGGACTCATCTGGAGCGGGTCGGCATCGCGAACGCCGTCACGAATGAACGCTGGTGACCTCAACAAGAAATTCGCCGCCCCCGGGGCATCGGGTCACGAGTGGTTGAGCCGCGACCCACAGGTGTGGGCGGACTTCGCCGCGGACCCCTGGTGCTTCGATGCGAAGGTTCTCGCACTGTACGGCGTGGTTGACGGTCTCAAGCTCTATGGCCGCCCGGCCAGGAACATGGCGCAGGTTCCCATCCTGATGTTCCTCGGTAGCGATGATTCGGTCGGCGGCGAAAAGAGCGTGCTGTTCTTGGCCGAGGACTACATCGCTCGCAGCGGTCAGAACGACGTCACGGTCACGGTCTATCCCGAAGGTCGCCACGAGATGTTCAATGAGACCAACAAAGAGCAGGTCATCGATGATCTGCTGAGCTGGCTGACAGAGCGCGTCACAGACTAGGCGCCGGGCGCCCGTCGCATCAAACCCGTTATGAAACGATCCGGCAAGAATTGCCGAGTTCGGCATCGACTCCACCGGAGCGCGCGGTCTCGATGTAGCCGGGGTGGGCGTCTAGCCACGCGGTGACAAACCAGCATCCCGACGTAATGACGCGGTCGCTGGTCTGAATAATGTCGTCGATGGTGCGGTGCACGAGCACGGCCCCGAGGCCCTTGTTTCGATACGTCGGATCAATGAACGTGTGCGTGATGAGCAGTTCGTTGGCGCGCTCTTGGTACGAGGCTTCACCCGCCTCGGCACCGTCAACCGTGACGATGTAGCGATGTTGTGAGGGCTGGTGAACCACGTCAATTTCCATGCTCAGAGCATAAGGGTTCGGAGTCTCTGCGAGAATGGGCGCGTGGTGAGCGGTCGTGTCATTGAGGGGGACAACCTCGAGGTGTTGTCCACCCTTGCCGATGCCAGCATCGACCTCATCTACGTTGATCCGCCGTTTAACACCGGCCGCGCACAGGTGCGTTCCGCGTCAACTTCGCGTAGGGCGGCACCCGGCAAGGGACGCGTCACGGGATTCGCCGGCCAGACCTACGAGCGAGTGCGCACCACCCTGATGAGCTACGACGATCAGTTCGAGGACTACTGGTCGTTTCTCGAACCACGATTGGTGGAGGCCTGGCGCGTCCTCGCGGACCACGGCACGCTCTACGTTCATCTCGACTATCGCGAGGCGCACTACGCAAAGGTTCTGCTCGATGCGCTCTTTGGCCGACCCAATTTCTTGAACGAGATCATTTGGGCCTATGACTACGGTGCGAAGCCGCGCAATCGGTGGCCCGCCAAGCACGACACGATTTTGGTGTACGTCAAGGATCCCGACAACTATGTCTTCAACGTGGATGACGTGGAGCGCGAGCCCTACATGGCTCCGGGACTGGTCACGGCCGAAAAAGCCGAGCGCGGCAAACTCCCCACCGACGTCTGGTGGCACACCATCGTGTCACCCACGGGCCGCGAAAAGACGGGTTATCCCACGCAAAAGCCCGAGGGAATCCTGCGCCGCATCATTCAGGCGTCGAGCAATCCCGGCGATACGGTGCTCGACTTTTTTGCTGGATCCGGCACCACGGGAGCCGTGGCGCATGCGCTCGGCCGCAACTATGTCCTGGTCGACAGCAACCCCGAGGCGCTCGACGTGATGCACGCACGCCTCGGGAGTAGTGACGCTACTTTTTCGCGCGTGCCTTTCGGCGCTTAGCCTCGCGGGCTTCGGCGGCCTTCAGCTCGGCAGGAGTTTCGGCAACACCGGGCTCAACCATCGCGCCCATGGTGTCGGCAGCCTGCTCAGCCATGAGGGCGGCATCGGCAGCTTCCTGCATGGCTGACTTCTCACGCAGCGGCTGAGTGCGCATGAACCAACTCAGCACGAATGCGGCGGCCGTCACGATGAAGGCAATCCAGTAGACGCTGACGGTGGCATTTGAGAATCCCACGAGGAACGGCTCGGCGAGGCGAGGGTCCGCACCGGTGAGGAACGCGGTGTTGCCGTTGAGCGAATCTGCAATGGCCGACGGGTTCTTCTGACCGTTCTGCAGCAGGTCGATGATGGCCGTGTTCTTCGGATCGGCCACCACGGCCGGATCCATGAGGGCCAGCTTGATGTTGTTGATCGCGGCGGGCTGCGCAAAGGCAGCCTGAATCGTTTCGGGAATGCGGGCGAACAACACAGAAAACAGGATCGCGGTGCCTGCCGTGCCACCCATCGACCGGAAGAACGTTGACGAGCTGGTGGCCACACCCATGTCGCGCGACGACACGGAGTTCTGACTGGCTACGGTGAGAGTCTGCATCAGCTGGCCCAGACCCAAACCGATAGCGAACATGCCCACCATGATGAACCAGTAGGGCTTGTCGTAGGTGATGAACGTCAGCCAGAGAAATCCGCCAGCCAGCAAGAATGTTCCCGTTCGCGGGAATGCTGCATAACTGCCGGTTCGCGCCATAATTTGGCCCGACACGATGCTCGCAATCATGAGCCCCAAAATCATGGGCAGCATCATGAAGCCGCTCTCGG
>CAIVOR010000139.1 GCA_903907615.1 uncultured Microbacteriaceae bacterium
ATCCCCAAGGATGGTGAGGGCGGGCCACAGATGTTCGACTTCGGCGCCAGCGACGGTCAATCGTCTGATGGCACGCAGTCGGTGAGCACGTCGAGGCTCGGCACGAAGCCCGGACCAGATTCCGCGACCATGCCCAGCTCGAACCTCGACACGGTCCTGGCCACGACCGGAGTCAAGGCCGCATCCGCAACGCTGTCGTTGGAGAACACCACGTTCTCTGGACAGCTTCCGGATGCCTCACAAATGGTTCGCATGGAACCCGGTCAGCAACCACAGTTTGACATCAACCCCGGGGGCACCGACGGCAAGGGCGGCAGCTCGTTCAGTATCGAAAGCTTTAGCGTTCTTGGTGTTGACCCCGCGGCCGAACCGATTGGCCCGTTGGCGTCGGTCACTCTCGCCGACGGACGCGGCCTGACCGCTGCGGACGCGGGAACCCACTCGGCCGTTGTTGATTCGGCCTATGCAACGACGAACGAAATATCAGTGGGCGACACCCTCAGTCTCGGTGGCACTGACTTCGCCGTCGTAGGAATCGTCACCAACTCCACCTCTGATTCGAGCTCAGCAGCCAACGTCTACATCCCGCTCGATGTGGCCCAGACCCTCTCGGGGAAAACCGATCAAGTCAGCACCATTTACGTGCAGGCAACCAGTAGCACCGAAATATCGGGGGTGCAGACGGCTCTAGAAACGGGGCTGCCAGACACTACGGTGAAGACCCAGGCTGACCTGGCCTCGAGCGTGTCCGGCTCGCTGGCGACCGCGGCAACACTCCTCGAAAGCCTGGGACTCTGGCTCTCCATCGTCGTTCTCGCAGCCGCATTCCTGATCGCGATTTTGTTCACCATTTCTGGAGTGACGCGTCGCACGCGTGAATTCGGAACGCTCAAAGCCATCGGCTGGTCGAACGGACGCATTACGGGCCAAGTGGCGGGTGAGTCGATTGTGCAGAGTGCGCTCGGCGGTCTCATCGGTGTCGTGCTCGGTGTCGTGGGAATCGCCATCATCAACCTCACCTCGCCGAGCCTCACGGGATCAACGTCGGGCGGATTCTTCGGCGGGGGCGCGCTTCCTGCTGGCGGTCTGCCTGACATGGGCAAAGGTATGACGTCAGGCATGGGACAAGGCATGGGACAAGGCATGGATTCCGCAGTCACGGCTGGCGGTTTTGGCGGGGGCTTCAACCCCTTTGCTTCGGCAAGCCAGACAGTTACCTTGCACGCTCCCTACTCAATCACCATCATGCTCGTCGCACTTGGCCTCGCCATTGTGGGTGGGCTCATCGCCGGCGCCCTCGGCGGTTGGCGTGCTGCCCGCCTCAGCCCCGCCGCTGCCCTGCGCAGCGTGAACTAACCCACTCACACTTTCGAAGGAATGACGAACATGTACACACTCACCAACGTGTCAAAGACCTACAAGCAGGGGCGGCGCACTGTCACCGCACTCAACGACGTGACTCTGTCGATTCCGGCAGGTCAGATGGTGGCCATACAGGGGCCGACGGGCGGCGGTAAATCCACGCTGCTCCAAATGCTGGGTGCGCTGGACCGCCCCACGAGTGGCCAGGTCGTGCTCAGCGACGACGTGATCTCACAAGCGCCGGACCGCACACTCAACAAAATTCGTGCCCAGCGTGTGGGCTTTGTTTTCCAGAACTACAACCTCATCCCCACGCTGACCGCGGCCCAAAACGTGGAGACCGCGCTCGAGCCCGAACACGTTCCCTCAGAAGAACGCAAGCGCCGCGCTCAGGCCGCGCTGGAATCCGTGGGGCTCGGCGATCGCACGTCGCACCTTCCCAGCGAGCTTTCCGGCGGTCAGCAGCAGCGCGTGGCGATTGCGCGCGCCCTCGTCAAGAATCCTGAGGTCATACTCGCCGACGAGCCCACGGGAAATCTTGATGAGCAGACCCGCGACGACATCGTCGACTTGCTCGTGAGTCTCTGGAAAGACAAAAAACTCACGGTGATCATCGTGACTCACGACTCTCAGGTAGCCAAGCGCGCTCAGCGGCGCCTCGTCATTACCGACGGCAAGGTGACGGAAGGAAAGGCTTCAGCAGTGAAGACTGCTCAAGCCAAGAAGTCCTAACGCGCTAAGCGACGGCGAATCAGAATCGCGACCACGCCGAGACCCACGATGCTCGCGGCTACTGAGCCAAGAGTGATGACCATCGCGGGCGATGCACCCGTGTCGGGCAGCGTCGGGGCCGGCACGAACGGGTTGCTGAAGGAGAGGCCGTTGGCTGCCGAGTACGTGAACGACGAGAACACAATCTTGGCCTCGGTCTCATCCTCGTTGGCCAGTGCCGTGAACAACAGGTAGCTGCCGTCGGCGAGAGCGTCGCCCACATTCACTCCGGAAATCGCGACATTGAACGAACCGTCGGGGTTGGTGCCGGTGACCTCCATGGTTCCGGCCGACGAGCCGCCGATGAGGGCCTGCGACCACAGGCGGTTCATCGTGTCGTTGGGGACGTCGGGAACATCCTCGTAGATGTTGAACGACGTGGGAGCCATCTCGGCAAAACTTCCCAGCGTGGCC
>CAIVOR010000140.1 GCA_903907615.1 uncultured Microbacteriaceae bacterium
CACTCATTCAGGGCTGGATCTTCGAGAAGAGTCGCTCGGTGTACTACATCGTTACCGTGCATCTGCTCTTTGACGTGGTCGTCTTCCTTGTGCTCGTGTACGCGCACCACCCCACGTGGCTGCCGATATTCCTTGTCTCTCCGCCGGGGAACTGAGCGAAGCGCACTGTTAGTCTGCCGACAGTGAACAACAATTCCCGCAGGGGCGCCCGGCTGCGCGCGTTTGTCGCTGCCACGCATTTCCCGCAAGCTCTCACGATGGTCGTGCTGATGACCGTCGCCACGGCCCTGTGCGGCGCTACCTGGTGGAATGTGACGCTTGTTTTCTTGTCCAGCGCGGCAGGTCAGGCCACGGTCGGCTGGACGAACGACGTTCACGACGCTGAAGTCGACCGTGCGGCCGGGCGTGCCAAGAAACCGACGGTTCGCGGCGACCTCCGCCCGGAACAGCTTCGTGTGCCCCTGATGGTGAGCGCCTCGCTGACGATTCCGCTGTCATTTCTCGCCGCGGGGTGGGTAGGTGGCGCCGCACACATCGTTGCCGTACTGAGCGCTCTGAGCTACAACTTTTGGCTTTCCCGCACAGTGTGGTCGTGGCTTCCTTACGCGGTGTCGTTCGCGCTGATGACGGTCTTCATTGCTCAGGCGAGTTCGCCATCACTCTGGCCCACGTGGCCGGTGCTCTGCCTCAGCGTTCTCGTTGGTGTGACCGCTCATCTGTTCAATGCCCTTCCCGACATCGAGAGTGATCGCCGCATGGGACTGGGCGGGCTCGCCGTCTCGCTCGGTAGGACGCGATCGATTGTCCTTGCGGTCGTTGTGATGGCGCTCACCGGGCTGAGCCTGGTCTGGGTGGTCGTCGACATCGTTGCGAGACCCTGACGGCACACGCCCATCAGTCCGGTAGGCGCGGCCGTTATCCCTTCGGGGACGACAGGACGCTGGCAATAGCCGTGCTGAGTGCCGCCTGCGGATCCGATGGCAGCGCGTCACTGCGCCAAGCGACTACTCCGTCGGGACGCACGAGCACGGCACCGTCGTTACCCACTTCGCGTCGGCGCAACCAGGCCAGTCGGTGATCCCTGAAGTCGCCAGCAGCGTGTCCGATGCGCACTGCGCGCACGCCCACGCCGCTCTTTTCGGAAACGGCCGCGGCGGCATCAATCCATGACTGACCGGTCTCGCTCGCGATGAGCAGGAAGTTTCCGGGTTCGATGAGGTCAAGGAGGGCGATCACTGTGCCGTCTTGTCCGGTCAGGAAAGCGTGCGGAACCGGGGCACCCGGGAAGGTGCTGGGCTCGTAGACGCGGACCTCATCAACGGTTGCCGGTGGCTTGCTGCCATCAGAAACCACGGCGCTCGACTCGTAGCGGTAGCCGTACTCCACGTTGTGTTCGTTGAACTCCTGCGACTGGAAGGCGAGTGCTTCCTGCACGCCACGGCGATATTCGGCGTCCTCGGGTGCGTCGCTCCAGAGTCGACGCAACAGCGCCCAGTTGGCTTCTTCGCTGGCGGTGGGATCCATGCCGAGGGCGGCACCGATCTGCATGTGGAACATGGCGTTCTCGGTAGAGCGCTGCACGTTCCGCGCACCCACTGGCTGGCGCTCCGCTTCGTAGGTGTCGAGCAGGGCATCGGATGCCGAGCCGTTGAGAACGGCGGCAATCTTCCACGCGATGTTCTGGGAATCCTGAATGGCCGTGTTGAGTCCGAGTCCACCCGTGGGACCGTGCTTGTGGGCGGAGTCACCCAGCAAGAACACACGACCTGCGCGGAACTTGGGGGCCACGAGTGCCTCGAAGCTCCAGCGTGTGATGAGGTGAACATTCGGGTTGAGGTCGGGGGTGCCGAGCACGCGGAGCATGTCGGCGATCATCGCTTCGTCGTCGAAGATGCGCTGGTCGTCGAATGCGTAGTTGAGGTGGAACACCCATTCCTCAGAATCGGGACCCCACTTGTTCGGTCCCATCGGCACGAGCAGCGCGAGCAGTCCCAC
>CAIVOR010000141.1 GCA_903907615.1 uncultured Microbacteriaceae bacterium
TCGCCAGCTGCGCCCGCCTCGAGCGTGATGTTGATAAAACCGGGCCCGGCCACATCAGCGCGTGCCACGCCATCGACGCGTGCCAGGCCTTCGGCCACCTGGGCGGCGAGGTCGCGGGGATTAAGTCCTGCGGCTTTTGCCACCTTGAGGGCGACGCTCGAGGCCCAATCTCCGTGGTCGCGGTTCTTGGGGCGCTCGATCACAATGTCGGCCACCGAGAGCGATTCGAGAGGCGAACCCATCCGCTCGCAGGCAGCACTCACACACTCGAACAGGTGGCGGGCAAGATCGTCAGGGGTCACGAGATTACAGTCTAGTTACGACACGCCCAGGCCTCTTTCGCTCTGGTGTGCGGGCGAGGTAACGTCGCATTTGTGAACTCACGCGAACATACCTTTGTGGTCACGTCTCTCGTTGCCACCCTCGTATTGCTCTTGGCCGGCTGCCAGTCGTCAGTCCCCGAGCCCACCGAGTCGCCCGCGCCCACTGTCGTGGAGAGCGTCGCACCCACTCCTACGGAAGCGGCGCCCGCCGGCGACTACTACCCCTTCGCCGCGGACTGTGCCGAGTTGATGCCGGACCAGGTCATCTTCGGCTTCAACCCCAACTACGTGCTCGACAACTCTGCTGCCACCGCGTCGGCGAGTTCGGCAGATCTTGTGAAAGCCATGGAAGGCACCACGTGTAATTTTGTCAACCAGTCGAGCCAGGCAGCGTTGACGATTAGCGTTGCGCACCTCACTCCCATCTCGATTCAAGTCCTCGAAGAACAGGCCGCCTCATCGTTTTCGTCAATTGAGGTCGGTGGTCAGTCTGCTTTCTTCGGAACGGTCGCCGGCAGCGGAATACTCCAGGTCTTTACCGGGAACGACTTCTGGTACACGGTCGCCGGACCCGAGGTGTCAGCACCCGAAGATGTTGTGGGCATCACGGATCAGCTCGACGGCTTTCTTGCTGCTCAGTAGCGTCGCAAGAGGCTGATAGCGTTAACGGCACCCCTGCCCCCGTAGCTCAGGGGATAGAGCGCTGGTTTCCGGTACCAAAGGTCGGAGGTTCGAATCCTCTCGGGGGCACGTAGTTAGGGAATGACGTGACATCTGCACGAGATGCGACGAAAGCGGCGTCGGGTCGAACGACGACTGTCGCGTTAATCTGGTGTGTCGTTGTCGGTTCTGCTTTACTCGGCATATTCGCCATCACCCCCTGGCCGCTGATTTTCTTCTGCTTGGCAGCCGTAGCCGCCATTGTTCGACGGCATACGTCGACAACAGTGGGCATGGCGGCGAGCATTGTGATCCACCTTGCTGCGGTCGCTGTGCTTATTCAAATTTCGCCGCTCACTCGCCTGCCGTTAGATGGCACGGTTTCGGTCTGCCTGATTGTCGAGGCCTCAGTCTTGGCCTTCGTCATCGGTCGCACCGCGCGTCTCCCGCATCGGGAGTTTTCCTCCCGACTGGCGCGGTATTCACTCTTTTTCATTGTTCCCGTCGCGGCCACCGGCGTCATGGTGGTCTCATCTCTCGTGGGTCGGAGCGGCACGGCGTGGGCAATGGGCAACGACTCGGCTTTCAACGTGATGTCTGCGCGAATCCTGTTTGCCGATGGTGGGGTCAACTCCCGACTTCATTTTGACGGATCGCCCGAGCCCCATACCCTGCTCACTATCGTTGCCGGCACGGGGCGCTGGAATGTCGGATCCTGGCAACTTTTCGAGCACGATGTCTCGGCATACGCGCAATTGTGGTTCCTCCTCATCATCACCACATCTGTGCTCTCGGCACTGGTCGCCGCGCAGGTCATGCCCTCGGGAACGCTGCGCTGGTTCGCGGTTCTTGCAGCAAACGCGGTCGCTCTCGTACCCCTGACTCTGTTTGTTTCTGGCTACGCGGTTCGTTTCGGTTTCTTCAATGCCACTCTGTCGCTGGTCATCTTGCTGTGCGCGTGGTTGGTCTCACGGAGTGATTCGGTATCTCCCGCTATTCGGCTGTCACTGCTCGGCTTCGCCTCACTCGCCTTATTGGCGACCTGGGGGCCGCTTGTGGTGCTACCGGTCGCACTCGGCCTTCACCCCCTGTGGCAGCTCATGTGCCAGGTGCGACACGAGGGTGCGACGGGACTAAGAAAACTAATCCTCCCCGGCGCGGTCATCGTGGTGAACATTCTCTACGTCGCCCTCGTCACGGTTGCCGATCTGATCTCGGCGCAAAGCGCTCTCGCAAATGATGGCGGAATTTTTTGGATGAGTCCGTACCTCGCCGTGGGTGTCGTGGGGCTCACTCTGTGTCTTCTCGCCGTTACCGGACGCTTCCAGAAGAGTTGGTCGGGATTTATCGATGGCCTTGCCGCAACGCTCGGCGGAGTTGTCGCTACGGCTTTCTTGGTCTTCCAGAGAAGGGACCAAGCTAACTTGTGGGGCTACTACCCCATCAAGTTTTCGTGGCTCCTCGTCACGCTGTTCGGCATTGTCTCCTTAGCCATCATCTTGAGCCTGATCTCGCGGCTCACACGGCGCGTCATCGTTGTCGCGGGAGTCGGTGTCGCTGGTCTCGTTGTCATCGTGGGGGCCGTGGCAATTTCGCCGGTGATCCGCGAGCGCGCCCTCGATGCCTTCCCCCTCTTGTCTTTTGCAGGAATTCCGTCTGCAAATCCAGGTGACTATGCGGCGAAGGTCATGTTTCAGAACAAAGAGGATGGCGTGAACACGATTGCTGTGAATGCCCTCACCCCCGAGGAAGACGCGTTTATCAATCTGTGGCTCGTACAGATGGAACCGACGCTCAACAGTCTGGACGTTCGCGTGTTTGCCTATGGAATTGATGGCAACAACACCGCGCAAGTGTGCCGGGCAATTTCAGCCATGACTCCGCCCGTCCGTGTCCTAACGACAGAGGCCGGTCTCCAGGAGCGGCTCGCTCATGAATGTCCCGGCGCGGACGTGGAGATCGTGGCACCGACACTCTGACCTCACGCAGGTTACGTCGAATTTCTCGAATTCTTGTCGTGCCGGCGCAGTGCCTGCAGATGTATGACCGAGCCCAGGAGCGGCCCCACAGAAAATGCCACGATCACGCGGGGCTCGAGCGGTATGGGGAGGCAAATCACACACAGGGTTGCGACTGCTCCCACCGTCCAGCCAATGGCGTACGGAGTATGGCGGGCTTGGCTCAGTGTGGCCGCACCCGTCACCACGAGCCAGGCCGTTGACACGGAAGACAGAGTAACGAGAGCAAAGAAAAGGGGACTGAGAGCAAAACGCGCGCCCGCAATCCACTCCACCACGGGCGGCCCGATAAAGAAGGCGATGGCCGATAAACCGATTCCGACACCGAGAACCGCAGCGAGGTAATTGAGGACTCGACGGACAAGCTTTCCTGCGCTTTCGCGAAAAGCGACGACGATATAGCTCTGGAGTGCTACGGAGCCAACCACGAGTGGAGCTCGCGTGAGCGTCATAATTAAGAACACGGCACTCAACATCGTCGCGCTCGCTCCATAGGGAACAAGGCCCAAGGCCACGGGCATGCCATTGACCAAAATGGCCACTCCCACCGACGCGATGACGGTACGACCGACGCGCGTTGAGACGTGAGCATAGGTTCCCTCGAGCAACAGCCGACCCGGGTACCTTCGTCGTGTGATGAGCAGGGCGATTCCAAAAGTGAGGAGGAACGGCAAGACCGTCGCGAGCGCAAAACCCATAATGTTTGCGTGTAAGGCCTCCGCTATGAGGAATCCGACCAGCCGAAATGTCGCGTCTCCCACAGCCACAAGAGCTATCAGCCACCACGAGTGCAGCCCATAAAATACGCCGGTAATGGACAAGCCCAGGGCGGCGAAGAAGACTCCGGCGATGAGTTGCCAAACCAAGACACCTGCGTCGGCACCAAAAAGTTGAGTGCCCAGAGGAATCAAAATCAGGAGAGCGACAATCCCGGCGGCAACACTCGCACCGAGTGCGACGACATCGACGCGGGCACCGCTTCCCCGTTCCGCAGAATTCTCGGACTTCCGCGAGACTGCTCGGGCAAACTCCTGTTGAATGCCGGCGAGAGCACCGACGAAAACGTAAAGGGTGCTCCAAAAGATGGCGAAACGGGAGTAGTCCTCCCCGAGAAACCTGGCGGCGAGCATCGTCAATACGTACGCGATGCTGCCGGCCACGATTGTGGCCATGACCACCGTCCGGGCTCCTGAACGCAAGGTGTCTGTCACCGATCGACCTCCCCCTCTGGTTGAACAAGGTCAAGAAAGGCCCCTTGGATTCCGCGACCAACGGAGCGATAGTGACCCCGGATCATTTCGCCGAGGATGGCGGGCAGACGAGCGATTCGCGTGGGCGAAAAATTCATCCGCGCGTGCTCATGTTCAACTTTTCGGCGCGCTGTCGCCACGACGTCACTTGTCGTGTCTGCCGCGCGCGATTCGACAAACGCAAGAAGCTGCTCCGCGCGCACAGGCTTGAGCGCGTTGCGCTGCGCTCGAGATGAGGTGACTCGCGAACGCATCATCGACAGGCTCAGTCGTCGCGCACCGATCAGATTAGACGCGTGCTGTCGGTAAGAAATGAGCGACTCGTCACTCGACGCCAGTCCGCCGTACATAGCGGCAACCACGGCGAGCCACTCGTCGTGAAGCCACGCAGACGGGATGGGAAAGGCGAGCGAGGTCAACGTGCGCGACAACATGACCGTCGCCCCCGTGACAACGTTGCGTTTCATCAGTTCAGGGAATCCGTGCCCGGAGTTGATGTTGATGAGGGTACGCGCATTCATGTGCAACGTATCGAAGAGGCCGTACCCCAAACTTTTCCCCGAATCATCGATCAGATCAGCATTCGAGTGCACCAACAACGCGCCGGTTTCGCTGAGGCATTGCACCTGACGCTCGAGCCTGTTGGCATGCCAGACATCGTCCTGGTCGGCCAACGCAATGAGGTCCCCAGTTGTTTGTGACATGGCCCACTCAAAGTTTCCCCGAACACCGCGCGGGCGTTCACTCATCAACACGCGGCATGAAATCTGCGGCATGGCCTCGCGGCTCTCTCGAACAAACTGCTCAATGATCTGCCTGGTTGTGTCCGTCGAGGCGTCGTCCGAAATCACAATCTCATTGGGCAACATCGATTGCGCGAGGATCGAATCGAGCTGCTCCACTAAAAACGTGGCGCCGTTGTGCGTGCAGACCACAACCGAGATGCGGGGCGTCATGAACAATTGTCCTCCTCTCCCCTAACGCTAGCCGACGTTCATCCACGCGCCGGGGCGGAGCCCGCTCTAGGATGATGCTGTGGGCTCTTCACTGCAACCGACCCTGATCGTGATTCCCGCGTTTAACGAAGAAGAGTCGATCGGGGCGGTCTTAACGGAGGTTCGACGTCACCTTCCCGACACCGACATCGTTGTGATTAGCGACGGATCGATGGACGCGACCGCAGCAATTGTTCGCCAGCAGGGGTATCGAGTTATCGAATTGCCCATCAACCTCGGTGTCGGCGGTGCCATGCGCACCGGTTTCAAGTTCGCTCTGCGCAACGGCTACCAGAGCGTGGTGCAACTCGATGCCGACGGCCAGCACGACCCCTCACTGGTCCCCCAGCTGGTGAAAGAACTTGACCAGGCCGACATCGTTATTGGATCTCGGTTTGCCGGGGTAGGCGATTACGCCGTGCGCGGCCCGCGAAAGTGGGCCATGGGGTTCCTCTCGTGGTCGCTCAGCAAGATTTGCCACACGCCCCTCACTGACACAACGTCCGGTTTCAAAGCACTCAGCCTGAAGGCTCTCACGGTCTTTGAGAACAACTACCCCGCCGAGTACCTGGGTGACACAGTTGAAGCCCTGGTGATTGCGGCACGAGCGAAGCTCATCGTGAGGGAGATCCCCGTCACCATGAGAAAGCGTCTCGCTGGGCAGCCTTCCCACAACGGCCTCCGTTCCATGATTCAGCTGGCCCGCGCCTTGATGGCACTGTTTTTTGGCCTGATGCGGCCGATCGATGCGACGAGAGGTCTGTCATGAGTCTCTGGACCTACCTCACCGGAATACTCGTTGCCCTCGTTATTCTCGTGACCGTTGTGCAAATGATGCGCCACGGGCGCCTGCGTGAACGGCACGCAATTTGGTGGCTGGTAGGCGGCGTTCTCATCCTCATCGTCACGATATTTCCCGCCACGCTGGAGTTTGTTGCTGGCGTGCTCGGTGTCGCCATTCCCATCAATCTGAGCCTCTTCTTGGCCGTGGGCGTCTTGGCACTGTTGGCACTACAGCACAGTTCGGAAATTACGTCGCACGAGAAGAAACTGCGTGTACTCACCGAGGAAGTCGCATTGTTGAAGCAACGACTCGAAGAGAGTAACACGGGCGCTGCTTCCGCGGGGCGTCCCGGTCGGGTCGGCCGCACGCCCGCCGTGAAGAAAACTAGCCGCCGCAGCTAACCGCGCGATTCCGCGACCGCGTTGCTCACGTCGACGAGAGTCAGGTGTGAGCCCCACCGGTTGTGCAAGAAATCGAGCTCGTAACCGGAGATTTCCGGCGAGCGCGAGACCGACTCAAAATGGTAGAGCTCAGCGCGCGGCGTCCACAGAATGCGGTAGCCACGGGATCGCAACTTGAGTGAGAGATCTACGTCGTTGTAGTTGCCTGGCAAGAGTTCGCAGAAGCCGCCGACGTCCTCAAATACATCGCGACGAATCAGCGCACAGGCAGCGGTCACGCCCACCCGCTCGCGAACATCGAGGTAATCGCCCTCGGGGCCGGACGAACCGCGCGGCTCACCCATTCCCACGTGAGTGGGCAGCCCACCCCTGTGTGCGTGTCCCGCATGTTGAATCGTGTCATTGGCAAAATAAAGCATCGCTCCCACCATTGCCACATCGGCGGGCTCAATGGTCTCCCGCAGTTGCTCAAGCCAGTCGACAGAAATCACCTCGACATCATCGTTCAGACTCAGGATGAAATTGCCGCGGGCCTGAACGACACCGAGGTTCATCTTGCGAGAAAAATTGAACGGCCCGTCGAACCTGACCAGGCGCAACGATGTGCCGGCGATTTTCTTGAGCGCGGTGAGCACCGCTGGCGCAGCGCCGGAATCATGAACCACAACAATTTCAAAGTCGCGGAACGTGGACTTTTCGATAATGCTCGTCACGCAGGCCACCACCACACTGGTAGACCCGTCATCACCTTGTTGCGCTCTCGTCGGGATGACAATCGAAATCGCGGGCTGATCCGATGGGTTAGTTGCCCTGAGCCGTGGCGCCGCGGGTGCCACTATGGCGCGCTCCGGTCCCGTTTTCGCGAGAACACACCTCGAAGCTTGGCGAGGGGTGTCACAATTGCCGACCCCATGCGCCACGTCGTGGTCTTCATCAGGTGCTGGGCGGGCTGGCCCGATTCAATCCGTAAGCGCGCGTTTTCAACCTCGAGCGCGATGATGCGATCGACCAGCGCAAGTTGGCGCAGAGCAAGGTCGTCGTTGGTCGGACGCACGTTTTTGGGGGGTGTAGCCATCCGCCGACTCCCTTCTGAAGACATCAGGTTCATGATATCCGTCGCAGGGCAACTGGTAACCTAGGGCAACCGAGACTCTTGACGCCAAGGATTGTGAGCAACCGTGATTTCTCGCGCCCGAGAGTTCTTTCGTCGCTTTCGACGCCCCCTCCTCGTGGCCACCGCCGCCCTCAGTCTTCTCGGGTCACTATCGATGTGGGCGCTCGCCTCGCCGGTGGGAGCGTCGCCCGACGAGGACTTTCACCTCCCCAGCATCTGGTGCGGTCACGGAGTTCAACAGGGCCTCTGCGAGCCGGGAAGTTCCGAGGAAATGGTCACCGTGCCACGCGCCATCGTGGTCGCGTCGGCGTGTTATGCCTTCCACCCCGAGCAAAACGCCTCGTGCACGCTGAACCTCCCCACTGACCTCACTGAGACTGCGCGAAGCAACGCCGACGGGGCGTATCCTCCGGTCTACTACTGGGTCACGAGCTGGCTCGTGACCGACAACGTCGAGGCATCCGTCATCAGAATTCGTATTTTCAACGCGGTCGTATTCAGCATGCTCATCGGCGCCACCGTCATCGCCCTCGGGCGCCGGCGAGGATCCCTCGTGATGTGGTCCGCGGCACTCACGCTGGTTCCGCTCGGCATGTTCCTCGTTCCGAGTGTGAATCCCAGCTCGTGGGCGATCGCTTCGGCTACTGTCGTATTTTCTTCGACTGTAGGATTCCTCACCGAACGGGTGCGTTGGCGCCTCATCGCCCTCTCTGCACTGGGCGTCGTGTCCGCCCTTATTGGGGCGGGTGCACGCTCAGATTCAGCCATCTACAGCGTGCTCGCGGTTGCGGGCGCCGTGATTGTTACGTGGCCAGCCGCTAGAGCGCACTGGCGTCGCCTGTGGCTTCCCCTCGTCATCGGCGCTGAGTCGCTGGCATTATTTCTGTCGGCCAGCCAGGGAACCGCTGATCTTGCCAGTACAAGCCACCCGCCGGAGAATCTGGGTCAGGCAGTGCAATTGACCGTAGCCAACCTGGCGGCCATGCCCAGTTTGTGGGCGGGCGCCTTGGGCCTAACGGGATTGGGCTGGCTCGACACCGCCATGCCGGGAATAGTGTGGGTTTCGATCTGTTTCATCGTCTTCGGCGTCCTGTTCGTGTCGCTGACGAACCTCACGCGACGCACGGGTTGGTCCATGGGCCTGGTGTTTGCCGCGCTCGTCGCGATTCCCCTTTATGTGTTGGTACGAAACGGAAATCTCGTGGGCGCGAACGTGCAACCGCGCTACATTTACCCACTGATCATCATGCTCGTGACTCTCGCGGTTGTCTCTCTCGCCGCCAAGGCCCGGCTGACGGCACTCCCCCTGTGGATTGTTGTCGGTCTCCTCACGGTGGCCAACTCAGTCGCCATTCATGTGAACATGCAGCGATACATTGTGGGAATAGGACACCCCACCTTCAACCTTGATGCGTCTCCCGCGTGGTGGTGGACGAGCGGCCCCACACCACTGACGGTCTGGGCCATCTCGACAATTCTTTTCGGCGTTTTCGCCACACTCAGCACCTGGTTGGTTGCCGAGTTCGTGAGTGCCAGAGGGCTGTCGTTCGCGGTCGGCACCTCGCCGAAACCCGCGGACATCTCCGAAATCTAGCGCCGAAAGAGGATGTCGCGTCCGCGAACCCAGCGATGGCGAACGGAGGCCGCGAGATACCCCAGCCGGACCAGTGCGGGTAGGCGAAAACCGCGTCGCGAGAGATCCTCGTGATCTGGAGCGAATGGCGCCCTGCCGACATAGTCGATCAACGGTTTCAGGACGACATCCCAGAAGAAAGACTCACGAACAGCAGAAATGTTGCGCCGCATGAGAGCTAATTCTGCGGGAGAAAACAACACGTTCTCGAGGGCCACACTCAGGGCCTCAACGTCTTGAGCCTCCACGACTCGACCGAGTTCATTCTCGCTAATCAGGTCGGCAAAATAATCGCCGGCCGTGACCACCATGGGAAGTTCGGCCCACAGATAATCCAGAATCCGTGTGCGAAAGGAAAATTGCGTCTCCACGTGGTCAAAGTGTGTGCTCACGCCCGCGTCTGCGTCGAGCAGATAGTTCTGTCGCTTGTCAAAATCCACCCACTGGTCGTTAAAGAAAACGTGTGAGTC
Organism: uncultured Microbacteriaceae bacterium; assembly: GCA_903907615.1. Classification (GTDB taxonomy): domain Bacteria; phylum Actinomycetota; class Actinomycetes; order Actinomycetales; family Microbacteriaceae; genus UBA963. The sequence goes on from CAIVOR010000141.1 coordinate 9,649, forward strand.
AAGCACGCCCAACTCGGCCGCCAGGTCACGAGACTTCTGGACAATCGGCATGGGAGGAACGTCGGGGTTGGGGTGTTGAGTTCCCATGAAGAACAAGCGCACGTTGGGACGCCGCTTTGCGAGATCGGCAACAGCGCGAATCAAATTCAACGGATCGAACCAGTCGTAGAGTCCACCGCTCCACAGCAAGACTTTGTCTTGTGGGCCTATGCCCTCTACGACACCACGAATCGCTGATCCGGTGATCCGCGGCTTTTCGCGAGAGAGGCCAAAGGGCACAACGTCAATCAGGTTGCGCAGGGTGACATCTGCGGCATACGTCTGGGGATTGATGCGTCCGGCACTCATCAGCTGGCCGAGCCAAAACATGCGCTGCCGCTCAGACGCGCACATGAAGAAATCTCCGCGACGCAATTGAAAATCTAGTGACCGATCGGCAGCCGCGATTCGATCACGCCATGCCGAGGTACCCAGGTGACGGCCCTGCTCCAATTGTTCAAGGTGCATGGGATCGTAAATATCGACGACCAGCTTCTTGCGTGTCCAGCGAAGTTTTCTAAAGACACCCAGAACGTGTCCCTGAATAATGACGACGTCCGCCCACTTTTCATGTTCGGCAATCGCTCGGTTATCCCTCGGGCGCACGAAACTCACCTGAAACCTGGGCGATGTTGCTTCGGCGCGGGTGAAGCTGACCAATCGGACATCGTGAGACTCGCTCAAGGCGGTGGCGATTTGCCAGGCACGGATTCCCGGCCCAGACAATCGTGCGCCCAGGGGGTCACCCGTCACGATGAGGACGCGACGTGAGACCGGTGTCGTCATGCCGAGAGGACCTGGGTCAGGTATTGCCCGTAGCCACTCTTCAGCAGCGGCGTGGCGAGGTCGGCCAATTGCGCATCGGTGATCCACCCCGCGCGCCACGCAATTTCTTCGATGCAGCCAATCTTGAAACCCTGGCGCTCTTCAATGACGCGCACGTACTCCGAGGCTTGAATCATCGACTCAAATGTCCCGGTATCAAGCCACGCGGTGCCTCGATCGAGCACCTCGACCTTGAGCCTGCCCCGGTTGAGATACTCCTCATTGACCGAACTAATCTCGAGTTCACCACGCGCACTCGGCACAACTTTCTTGGCGATGTCAATGACCGAGTTGTCATAAAAGTAGAGGCCCGGAATTGCAAAACTACTCTTTGGCACCTCTGGTTTTTCTTCGATAGATATCGCCCGAAAACTCTCATCAAACTCAACGACGCCGTACGCCTGAGGATTAGCAACCTGGTAGGCAAAGATGACGGCACCGTCAATGTCGGTATTGCGGCTCAGTGAGGTACCGAGGCCGCCCCCGTGAAAAATGTTGTCGCCCAACACCAGGGCAACTGACTCGCCACCCACAAATTCCTCGCCGATGATGAAAGCCTGGGCAAGCCCGTCGGGTGAGGGTTGAGTTGCGTACGAAATCGTCATGCCGAGATCGCTACCGTCGCCCAAAAGATTTCTAAATTGGTCTGAGTATTCCGGCGTCGTTATCACCAGGACCTCGCGAATACCCGCCAACATCAGCGTCGAGAGCGGGTAGTAGATCATGGGCTTGTCGAAGACCGGCATCAGCTGCTTCGAGATGCCCTTGGTGATGGGCCACAATCGGGTTCCCGACCCACCGGCAAGAATTATTCCGCGCATAA
>CAIVOR010000142.1 GCA_903907615.1 uncultured Microbacteriaceae bacterium
ATCAGTTCCTGTCGTATGTCCGAGGCCGCTTTGAAAATTGGTACGACGCTTTCAACCCCGCCGTGTACAACGCCGACGGTGGCAGTTACCAATTGGTTCAGGGTCTTTTTGGCATGGGGCACGGAGGCCTGATTGGCACAGGTCTCGGCCAGGGCATGCCCTACATCACGCCCGTCGCGCAGAGCGACTACATCATTGCGAGTCTGGCCGAAGAGCTCGGCTTGATCGGACTGTTCGCCATCCTCTGCCTCTTTGTCCTGTTGGTTTCCCGGGGCGCGCGTATCGGGTTCGCCGCCACGGATGACTTCTCAAAACTGCTGTCGATTGGGCTGGCCTTCGTGATTGCGTGGCAGACCTTTTTGGTGATCGGTGGCGTCACGCGAATCATCCCGTTGACCGGCCTCACAACGCCGTTTATGGCAGCCGGCGGAAGCTCGCTCGTTGCCAACTGGATGATTGTGGCAATCCTGCTGAGATTGTCTGATGCGCAGTCCCGCGTTCCCCGATTGGTTGTTGAATCGTGAACCGCGAACTGAAGCGCGTCAGCGTCGTGATGCTCATCATGTTCGTCGCGCTGTTCGGGGCCGGCGCAGTGATTCAGGTGGGCCAAGCAGACAACCTGGCCGCAGACGGTCGCAATACCCGGACCCTGTTCGACAGCTTTCGGGCTCAGCGGGGCCCCATCATGGCCGGTGATACGGTCGTGGCGCAGTCGGTTCCCGTGACCGATGATTTCCGCTTCCAGCGCGTGTACGCCAATCCGCTCGTCTATGCGTCGGTCACCGGCTTTTTCAGCATCAATCAGGGTCTCTCTGGAATCGAGGCCAGCGAGAACGCGCTCCTCACGGGCGATAGTTCTTCTCAGTTCCTCGAGCAATTGAACAGCATCCTGACCGGTCGCCCGCCACAGGGAGCGTCCGTCAACCTCACTTTGCGGCCCGACGTTCAGCAGGCGGCCTGGGATGCTCTGGGCAGCTATCAAGGTTCCGTGGTCGTGACCGAGGTGGCAACGGGCAAGATTCTCGCCATGGTTTCCACTCCGTCGTTTGATCCCAACGTGTTAGCCGGTCACAACACGGACGACGTCATCAGCTATTACGACGCGCTCAACGACGATCCCGCGCAACCGCTGATCAATCGGGCTATCGGTGCCCTGAATCCCCCCGGATCAACCTTCAAGCTTGTGGTCGCCGCCGCCCTCCTCGAATCAGGTCAGTACACCGCGGAAAGCACCGTGCCGAACCTCGACAGACTCACGTTGCCCGGTACCAACTCCGAGGTTCGTAATGCGAACGACAAAACGTGTGGTCCCGGTGACCATGTGTCGCTCGCTACCGCGGTGTCCCTGTCGTGCAACATTCCGATGGCCGAGTTCGGAATGGCCCTCGGATACAAGCCCATCGTTGAGATGGCTAAGAAGTTCGGCTTCAACCAATCGTTTGATGTGCCCCAAACGACAGCCGAGAGTCACATCCCCCAGGTGATGGACGAACCGCAAACCGGACTCGCGTCCTTCGGGCAGTTTGATGTTCGTGCCACCCCCCTGCAGATGGCGCTGGTGTCAGCCACCATTGCCAATGGCGGGGTTGAGATGTATCCGACGCTCATCGAAAACATCACGGGGAGCGACCTGCTGCCGATCCAAACGTTCGCTCCGCGAGAGTTCTCGCGACCGATAAGCCCGCAAACTGCGGCCGCGATAACGGCCATGATGCAGGCAAGTGTCAGCAACGGTGCGGCAACTAATGCCAGTATTGACAATGTCAGTGTTGCGGGTAAGACCGGGACCGCAGAAAACGGCCCGGACGAGCCCTACACGCTGTGGTTCACGGGATTTGCCCCCGCAACAAGTGAACCGAAATACGCAGTAACCGTGGTCGTAGAAAACGGCGGCGGCATGGGAACCAACGGATACGGAAACCTAATTGCGGCACCCATCGCGCGTGCCGTTCTAGAGGCGGTGCTTAATCAATGAGGCCTTCAGCTGGAATGAACTTCGGCGGTCGCTACGAGCTTGAGTCGCGCATTGCCGTCGGTGGCATGGGCGAAGTGTGGCAAGCGACCGACACCGTGATCGGTCGAAACGTTGCCATCAAAATTTTGAAGGATGAATTCCTCGGCGACCCTGGCTTTTTGGAGCGCTTCCGCGCCGAGGCTCGCCACGCAGCCTTGGTCAACCATGAGGGCATCGCCAACGTATACGACTATGGCGAAGAAGACGGCAGCGCCTATCTCGTCATGGAACTCGTCCCCGGCGAGCCGCTGTCGTCAATCATCGAACGCGAAAAAACGCTGTCCATTGACCGGGTCCTCGACATCGTCGGCCAGACGGCAGCGGCGTTGCAGGCTGCTCACGCCGCCGGGCTGGTCCACCGCGACATCAAACCGGGCAACATGCTCATCACCCCCGAGGGTCGCGTCAAAATCACCGACTTCGGCATCGCCCGCATCGCTGATCAGGTTCCTCTCACGGCCACGGGCCAGGTGATGGGAACCGTACAGTACCTTTCCCCCGAGCAGGCCAGCGGCCACGCGGCCAGTCCCTCGACCGACGTCTATTCGCTCGGCATCGTGGCTTACGAGTGCTTGACCGGCAAGCGTCCCTTCTCTGGCGAGTCCCAGGTTGCCATCGCGATGTCGCAGATCAACGATGCGCCACCGCCGCTTCCCGATACCATCGCGGAGCCCGTTCGCAACCTCGTGATGAGTTGCTTGGCCAAGCGCCCGGATGCGCGTCCCGCCACATCGGCACACTTGGCCCGCGCCTGTCAGGCGCTTCGCCGAGGCGATGTCCAAGGGGCCGCGGCCGCTGTTCCTGAGGTCATGGGCGGACTCGCGCCTGATGACGCCACCATGGTGATGCCGCGAACGGCTGAAACCGGTGCCACCACGGTACTGAGCATTCCCGAGTCTGGTAGCGGCACGCCACAGCCAAAGAAGCGTAATCCGTGGACGTGGCCGCTCATTGCTCTCGGCGGTGTTCTGCTCATTGTGCTGGTGGGATCACTCGTCGCCCTCTTCGCCGGTGGCGGGCCACAGCCCGCACCCACCACGAGCGCGCCCGTGACGAGTACGACGCCCACCGCGTCGCCAACGAAGTCGCCCACCAAGACACCCACGCCCACGCCCACGGCTGCCGCCATTCCCACCGACCTCGTGGGCAAGAACATTGATGCCGCGGAAGCGCAGCTCAAGGCCGCCGGCTGGAAGAACCTCGCGCGCGTCAGTGTCGGCGTCGCCCACTACTCCGAAGACGTCTTCACCGTTTCCTACGTCTCCGCAACCGGAGTAACTCCGTTCAGCGACCAGATCACGCTCAAGTACTACGAAAACACGCCGTCGCTCAGCACCCCCGGGGTTGCCTCGCTCATCGGTTCTGGCCCCGTCCCCGCCGGAAGCACTTTTGACGTGACGTGGTCTGCTTACACATGCCCGGTCTCGTTTAACGTCGTCAGCTACACCGTCACGTTTAATGGCGCGGCAATTTCACCGGCCAACCCACCGAGCGTAACGACGGCAACCCTGACTGCGCCGGCTACAGCTGGCACATACAACATGACCTACGTCGTGATGTGTGACGGAGTGGTCTCTCCGGCTGCCTCAAGCCTTCCGATCGTCGTCAACTAGATCGGATTCGCGTGAACGAAACGCCGCTCATCTCAGGGCGCTACCGCATTACCGGATTACTCGGTCAGGGCCTGTTTACGGACGTATACAAGGCCGACGACACGGTCCTCGATCGCAAGGTCGCCCTGAAGGTCCTAAAGAGTGAGTTCGCGCGCGACCCTTCGGTTGTTGCCCGATTCAACCAAGACTCGCGGGCCTCAACGGATCTCGTGCACGAAAACATTGCGCACGTCCTCGACGTGGGTTCAGCGGTCTTTGATCCCGCTACCTCGGAGCAGCGTCCCTATGTCACCATGGAGCGGGTTTCTGGACTGCCGCTGACAGACCTGCTGGCACGTGGTCCCCTCAAGCCGGCCGAAGCGTGCCGCATTGCAGACAGCGTGTTGAGTGCTCTCGAAGCTGCTCACCGGAAGGGTGTCGTACACCAGGGCATCACGCCTAACAACGTTCTGATTTCCACAACGGGATCCGTAAAGTTGAGCGATGTCGGCCTGTCTGCCGGGATTCGTGAGGTCGCTGGGCTTGACGTGCCGCAGGACGCGGTTGAATGGCGTGCCCCCGAGTGGTCGGGTATGGGACCCGCCGACGTTCGCACCGACGTCTTTTCGGTAGGCGTCTTATTGTTTGCCATGCTCACGGGAGAAGTGCCCTTTCCCGGTGGCTATGTCGGAACGCGGGCGGTCATGGCCTCGAGCCTCAACGACCGAATTCCCATCTCCCTGAATCTCGTTGTCGCTCGTGCCCTCGAGCCACGACCGGAGTCACGATTTGCGTCGGCAGCGCAATTCCAAGCGGAATTGCGCGAGGCTTCTGCCGGTCTCCCGGGGGCAATTCCTGGGATGGCCGAACAAAGAGTTCCCGAGGCCGAGTCGCCGGCCGTTGTTCCCCCTATCGTTGAGCCGCCGACCGTGTTGCCGCCGGCGCCCATCGCGACCACATCCGCACTACGAGCGCCCTCGTACGACCTGCCTCCCACAGAACGCATGGACTCGGTTCCGCCCACCACGACGGATTCGCTGGTGATGCTGTTTGGGCGCAGTGCCGTATCTCAGGGCGGTGATTTCGAGCCGAGCCTGCCCGCGAAGCAACGTCAACGTGGCCGCGTCGTTCTGGGTCTCGTAGTCAGCCTCGTTTTCGTGGTTGCCATTTCCATGGTGACGCTCTGGGTGCTCAACATTAAGCCGGTTGACTTCTTCCCGACGTCGGCACGCACGGTTCCCAATGTCATTGGTTTTGATTACACGAAGGCTGCCGACGCCGTTACGAAAGCCGGCTTAACCCCCGTTCGCATTGATGAGCCGAACGCAAAGGTTCCCCTGGGCGCCGTTATCCGGATTGATCCGAACGCCGATAAAGCGGTTGATATCGGAACGCGCATCACACTTTACGTATCTTCGGGCTTATCCGAAGTCGCGATTCCCAATATTTCCGGCATGACGGTCGAGGAAGCCACGGCCGCACTGAATAAGCTCGGCCTTGTCGTCGGATCCAGCTCTCCGGGAAATTCGGCCACAATCGCTCAGGGATTGGTTGTGGGCACTACGCCAGCAGCCGGCTCAACCGCAAAAACGGGCGTGTCCGTCAACCTCATCCTGTCCTCGGGCCAGGTAACCATTCCCGACCTCACGGGCATGACCGTCGACGCAGCAGCGGCGGTTCTGGGAAGCTCGGACATCATGATCACTCCGTCACTGCAAGCAGACACGTCGTGTCGCGTGGGAGCAGATGGCGTGGTCGTCACGTCTCAGTCGGTGCCCCCGGGCGACACTCCCGCGGGGACGCCGATTACGCTCACTTACTGTGCTGGATAAGAGGATTCTTCGTCTGGGCTAGGGCGGCCGCACCCGTAAGGCCGAGGCTTTCGAGCCAATTGCCGAGCATGAGATAGCCGCCTTCGGTCAGTACCGATTCAGGATGAAACTGAACTCCGTGAATCGGTGCGGAAGCGTGACGAAGGCCCATAATGACGCCTCCGTCAGTGCGGCTGGTCACCACGAGCAAGGGTGGAACCGTTCCGTCAACGACGGCAAGCGAGTGATAGCGCGTGGCCGTAAACGGCTGTCCGACACCTCGGTAGAAGTCGCTGTCATCGTGTCGAATCTGGGACGTCTTGCCGTGCATCAGTTCTTCGGCGTTTGTCACCGTTGCGCCAAATGCTTCGGCGATGGCCTGGTGTCCCAGGCAGACTCCCAAGAGTGGTTTTTGGATTCGCTCGGCGGCCCGCACAATGTCAATCGACACTCCCGCGTCGGAGGGCTTTCCTGGCCCGGGAGACACGAGAACGCCGTCGTAGTCGGCGATGACGGCATCGACGTCATCGGGCGAAATCGCGTCGTTGCGAATGACGTTCGTTTCAGCACCGAGTTCTTGCAGGTAGCCGTTGAGGGTGTAAACGAAGCTGTCGTAGTTATCGACGACCAGAATTCGGGTCATTAGCCAACGTCCACGGATCGCGTCAGGAGTGTGTCCACCCAGGGAAAGAGCAGAAACGTCAGTGCGGCAAGAACGGCGAGTGCCCCGCCGACAACGATGAGGACGCGAGCCCAGAGCGGACCGGGCAAGACTTTCCAGAGTGCGATGTACATCGTTTAATTATGCCTTTACCATCGTTGCGATTTCCTTGGGCGGACCGGCGTCGGCTGGTTGCCAACCGACCATCACCGCGTAGGTAATGAGTCGTTCGTTGTTGCCTAATTCCGGGTTACAGGTCGTGATGGTGAGAAGACTCTGGCCATCGACAGCTGCGCCGCCACCGGGTATCGCACTCACGACGGACACCTCGGAGGGCATGACGTATTCGGTGTTACGAACTTTGTAGGAGTAGTAACCGTTTGACGTCTGGATCACAATCAGGTCGCCGGTGCGAAGTTTGGGAGCATCCCGGAACGGACTGCCGTGTCCGGCACGGTGCACGGCAAACGCCACATTGCCAGCTTCTCCGGGAAGATTTGAGTCAGGATAACGACCAAAGTATCCGCGATTGAGAACGCCCTCGGCGTCGACGCCCTCAGCAGCAACCTTGATGTAGTCGTTGCCAAATCGAG
>CAIVOR010000143.1 GCA_903907615.1 uncultured Microbacteriaceae bacterium
CCGTCGTCGGCAATGTCGAACGCGCCACCCACCTTGCGGAAGATGTTGAGGAAGGTGAGCAGTTCTTCCTGTCGCGCGCCGCCCACAAAGATGTCACCCTCGGTGGCCAGCGCGGCCGAGGCCCAGCTGGCAGCTTCATTGCGGTCGAACAGGGCGCGGTGCGAGTAGCCCTTCAGCTTGTTCACGCCCTCGATGCGAATCACGCGATCGGTGTCGACAGAGATGATGGCACCCATCTTTTGCAGGATGTTGATGAGGTCCATAATCTCGGGCTCGATGGCCGCACCCGCGAGTTCGGTCTTGCCTTCGGCCAGCACCGAGGTGAGCAACACCTGTTCGGTGGCGCCCACGCTGGGGTAGGGCAACGAGATCTTGGTGCCACGGAGGCGCTCGGGAGCCGAGAGGCGGATGCCCGAGGGCAGCTTCTCCACAACGGCGCCAAACTGGGCGAGGACCTCGAGGTGAAAGTCGATGGGGCGGTCGCCGATGCGGCATCCGCCGAGGTCGGGGATGAACGCTTCGCCGAGACGGTGCAGCAGCGGACCGCAGAACAAAATCGGGATGCGGCTAGACCCGGCGTGGGCATCGATGTCGACCATGTGGGCCGACTCAACCCGGCTCGGGTCAAAGATGAGTTCGCCGGGGTCGCCGTCGGTCACGGTCACGCCGTGCACCTCGAGAAGGCCGCGCACCACCTGCACGTCGCTGATGGCGGGTACATCGCGCAGGGTGCTGGGGGTGTCGCCGAGGATGGCGGCCACCATGGCCTTGGTAACGAGGTTCTTGGCGCCCTTCACGTCGATGCGCCCGGTGAGGGGCCGGCCGCCGCGAATGATGATGGTCTCGGCCTCAAGGCCCACCTTGGCGCCCGAGGCGCGCGCGTCTTTTGCTACGGAGTTCATGCGTGCCTCGCCGGGAGTGTCTTGGGCATCCAGGCCGGACGCGTGGCTTCGAAATCGGTGATGGCTTGTTCGTCGCGCAGGGTGAGGCCGATGTCGTCGAGGCCCTCCATGAGTCGCCAGCGCGTGTAGTCGTCGATCTCAAAACCGAAGGCAAGGTCGCCCGCGGTGACCGTTCGTTCTTCGAGGTTGACCGTAACCTCGGTGCCGGGTGCGGACTCGAGCAGGTGCATGAGCGCCTCGGCGTCGGGTTCGGTGATCTGGGCGGCGAGCAAGCCCTGCTTGCCCGCGTTGCCACGGAAGATGTCGGCGAAGCGGGGGCTCAGCACCACGTCAAAGCCAAAGTCGCGCAGGGCCCAGACAGCGTGCTCGCGCGACGAGCCGGTGCCAAAGTCGTGGCCGGCCACGAGCACGCGAGCGCCCTGATACGCGGGCTGGTTAAGCACGAAGTCCTCTTCTTGGCGCCACTCGTGAAAGAGAGCATCCTCAAAGCCGGTCTTGGTGACGCGCTTCAAGAACACGGCCGGAATGATCTGGTCGGTATCGACGGCGCTGCGGTGCAGCGGGGCGCCGATGCCGGTGACGGTGGTGAACTTTTCCATGGTCTAGGCCTCGCCTTCCGC
>CAIVOR010000144.1 GCA_903907615.1 uncultured Microbacteriaceae bacterium
CTGCGGGACCTCCTCAAGGACTTTGGTCGGTTAACCCCAGAACAAACCGTGGATGTCATGGACTCTGTTCTGCGCGGTCTCGCGGCCGCGCACGAGGCGGGCATTGTCCACCGTGACGTAAAGCCCGAAAATGTCCTGCTCGCCGATGACGGCCGCATCAAGATTGGTGACTTCGGACTCGCCCGGGCGACGACGGCCAACACGGCGTCAGGCCAAGCCCTGCTGGGAACAATCGCCTACCTGTCCCCCGAACTCCTGACGCGCGGAGTCGCCGACGCGCGCAGCGACATATACGCCGCCGGCATCATGCTCTTTGAGATGCTCACGGGCGAACAGCCGTTCCAGGGCGAGCAGCCCATGCAAGTGGCTTACCAACACGCCAACGATCAGGTGCCACTGCCGTCGAGCCGGCAATCGAATATCCCCGACTCCCTCGACCAATTGGTTCGATGGAGCACCGAACGCGACCCAGAGAAACGTCCGGCGGATGCTCGGCGCATGCACGAACAGCTTCAATCAGTTGAGAAAGAGATTCTCGGCGAGAACCCCAGCGCGTCCACCCAACAGACGATGGTGATGCCGGCGACGCAGTCCGTGACCGCCGAGGAAACCCGGGTTATCCCCCGCAACAACGCAACGGGCGAATCTCCCGTGGCGTCGCTGGCTCTGTTGAGTAAACGTCGCAAGCGTCGTGGACTACTGATTCTCATTGCGGTGGTGCTCGTTGCCGCACTCGGCGGCGGCTTGGGCTGGTACTTTGGCGCCGGCCCCGGCGCGCTGGTCACCGTGCCGCGAAGTGCCGGCATGTCGCCCGAACAGGCCACAACGCTCATTACCGCTCAAGGGTTCACAACCGAGCGGGCAGATGTCTACTCGATCGACATCCCCAAGGGCATGGTTGTCGACACCAAACCTGCCGGCGGTACTCAAGCACCGCGGGGCTCGTCAATCACGCTCCAAATTTCGCTCGGGCCAAAAATGATACCCACGCCGGTCTTTATTGGTCTCACGCAAACAGACGCCACAGCTCTCGCTACAAAGACGGGGTTCGTCGTCGGCACACCACTACTCAAGTTCTCGGGAGAGGTCCCCAAGGATACGGTGATGCTCGCACGAGACAAGGCCGGCAACGATCTCCCCACCACTTACCCCGAGGGCGGAACGGTCGTCTTCGTCGTATCAGCGGGTCCCCTGCCCGACGTGACGAACGCGACGCAGGCTGACGGCTTCGCGACGCTCGAAGCTGCCGGGCTCGTTCCCGTTGCCGCCTCCGAGGAATTCAGCGACACCGTGGCTAAGGGAAACATCATCAGGCTCGATGTGCCCGCCGAGGGTCTCTCTCCCGGCAATACGGTCAACGTTGTCATCTCCAAGGGCGAAGACTTGGTAGCCGTCCCCAATGTGATGGGTATGAACATTGCTGACGCGGCCAAGAAACTCCAGGAGGCGGGATTCGGTTATTCCTCGAACATCGCACCGAATCTTCAGCAGTACGTTCCCGTCATTACGCAGGTTCCTGCTTCGGGCACGGCACGACGCGGGTCGACAATCGTAATCAACGGCCCCGAATAAATCGTCAGTCGCTAGCGGCGTCCCAATTCTTCAGCGACGAGGAATGCCAGCTCGAGTGACTGCATGTGGTTGAGTCGGGGATCGCAGAGAGACTCATAGCGCGTCGCCAGCGTCTCTTCATCAATGTGCTCTGATCCGCCCAAACACTCAGTCACGTCGTCGCCCGTGAGCTCCACGTGGATTCCTCCCGGGAAAGTGCCCGCAGCACGGTGAGCCTCAAAGAATCCCTTGACCTCGTCGACCACGTCATCGAAGCGGCGCGTCTTGAAGCCGTTGGGCGTGGTCATGCCGTTTCCGTGCATCGGGTCGGTAATCCACAGTGGGCGCGCATCGGTCGTCTTGATAGCTTCCAGCAACGGAGGCAGGGCATCGCGTATGGTGCCCGCACCCATGCGCGTAATGAAAGTGAGGCGACCCGGTTCGCGATCCGGATCGAGTTTTTCGACCAGTGCACGCAAATCATCCGCAGTCGTGCTGGGGCCCAGCTTGACACCGATGGGGTTGCGCACGCGCGACAGGAAATCAACGTGTGCACCGTCGAGCTCACGTGTGCGCTCGCCAATCCACACGAAGTGTGCCGACGTGTTGTACGGCTGCGATGTGCGCGAATCGATCCGAGTCATGGGACGCTCGTAGTCCATGAGAAGGGCCTCGTGGCTGACGAAGAACTCGGTGCGCTTGAGTGCTTCGAAGTCTGCGCCACACGCCGTCATGAAGTTAATCGCTCGATCAATCTCACGGGCCAGCTGCTCGTATCGGGCGTTGGCAGGGTTCTCCGCGAAGCCCTTGTTCCAGCTGTGCACTTCGCGAAGGTCGGCAAAGCCGCCCTGGGTGAACGCGCGAATGAGATTGAGCGTCGCCGCCGCCGTGTGGTACCCGTCGATCATGCGGTCTGGGTTGGCTCGGCGCGACTCCGGCGTGAAGTCATACCCGTTGACAATGTCGCCTCGGTAAGCGGGAAGAGTCACGCCATCGCGTGTTTCGGTGTCACTCGAACGCGGCTTGGCGAATTGCCCTGCCATGCGTCCCATCTTGATCACGGGCATCTCCGCGGCATACGTCAGAACGACAGCCATTTGCAGAACCGTCTTGACGCGGTTACGAATCTGGTCGGCGGTTGCTCCGGCAAAGGTCTCGGCACAATCGCCGCCCTGAAGCAGAAAGGCGTGCCCCGCAGCCGCGTCCGCGAGCCGGGAACGCAGTGTGTCAACCTCACCGGCAAAAACCAGCGGAGGAAGCCCGGCGAGGGTTGCACTGGCGCGCGCCACGTCGTCGCGATCTTGCCAGTCAGGCTGCTGCTTAATGGGCAAGTCACGCCATGCGTCGAGGCCGGCAAGGGTGGCGGAGTCTGCCGCGGAAGCGGCCTGCGAATTACTCATCGTTTTAAGACTATCTAAGAAACCGAGGCGACTTTTTGACGAGCACTCGAGGCGTAGACATCCACGTACTCTTGGCCTCCCAGCCGGGCGATTTCATAAGTAATTTCGTCTGTTACTGAACGCAAAATGAAGCGGTCACCTTCGAGCCCAGCAAAGCGACTAAAGTCGAGCGGCTTTCCGTAGATCACGCCCACGCGGTGCACGTGAGGACGATTTGACCCAACGCGCATCACCTTGTCAGTGTCAACAACGGCAACAGGTACCACGGGCACCCCGGCCTCGAGAATCATTCGAGCAACGCCCGTTCGGCCCCGGTAGAGCCTTCCGTCAGGGCTGCGTGTTCCCTCGGGATAGATTCCCAGAACACCCCCCTCAGTGAGTACCTCAAGACCCGTGTTGAGCGATGCTTCAGACGCCTTGCCTCCCGAGCGGTCCATGGGCAACATGCCGATGGCAATGAAGAAGAAGCGCGTCAACATGCCTTTGAGGCCACGTCCCCTGAAGTACTCGCTCTTGGCAAGGAAAACCATACGACGCGGCATGAGTAGTGGGATAAAAACAGAGTCAACGAAAGAGATGTGATTGCTCGCGATGATGACCGGACCCGAGGACGGCACGTTGCTCAGACCGAGAGACCAGGGACGAAAAATCGCCCGAACGGGAGGCCCGATGATGATGTGCTTCATGAACCAATAGAACATGCGTAGCGCCCTCCGGGAAGTATTTGTTCAGTTCAGCCTAACTTGCGGCCACCCTAGTCATCACGGAAGGCGTGGCGACGTGCAAGGTCCGCCGCTCCAACGATTCCCGCGTCGTTGGTGAGTTCGGCAATACGAAACTCGGGCTCAGGCCGGAAACCTCTGGCAGACATCGTTCGCCGGAACGCTTCTCGAATGGGGGTCAGGAGATGTTCACCGGCTACGGATACTCCCCCACCGATGACAAAGACTTGAGGATCGAGCACAGCATCCAGGCTTGCGCAGGCCTGCCCGAGCCAATCTCCTAAGACGCCGAGTGCCTGCAGTGCGCCGGGATCAAGATCCTTGAGCAGCGAACGCAGATCGGCGGAGTCAATCGTGCCATCGCTGCGGCGCACGGCCGCCAACGGACCACCCACTTCGGCATCGTGCGACGCCTCGGCCGCAAAACCTAGAAGGGCGCGTCCCGAGCCATATTGCTCAATGCAGCCGCGTGCGC
>CAIVOR010000145.1 GCA_903907615.1 uncultured Microbacteriaceae bacterium
CCCATGGGCATCTCGGTCACGTTCGTCGTCGAGGGTGACTCAGTGCCGTCAAAGTTTGTTCCTCAACTCGTCGACCTCTACGAGCGTGGCCTGTTCCCCTTCGATCGCCTTGTGAAGTCGTACCCCTTCGCCGAGATCAACAAGGCGTTTGACGATTCGGCCGCGGGCATCACGCTCAAGCCTGTGGTGGTCTTCTAGGGTCCACGCCTACCGCTGAGCTCGCGGCATCGACACCCGCTATTCTTGACTCGCACAAGAAAATATCTGAAACTGTATACGATTTCTTGTAACAGGAAGCGGGGTTTCTGTCGTGGCATCGAACGCACACGTTGACGGGCTGACACAGACAATTTCCGTGACGGATTTTGCGTCCTGGCGCGCTCTGGTCTCGCAGTCTTTTGTTCCCCTTAACGTGACGGCGCGATCGACCACGCACTTTCAGGCCCGTCTGCGTTCACGCTCGCTGGGGGACGTCTTTGTGAGCGAGGTGGGTGCTAACCCACACACCGTTGAGCGCACCCCCGATCTGATTGCTGCGGGAAATCAGCCCTTCTTCAAGCTCTCGTTGCAGTTAGCGGGAACAGCCCTCCTCATGCAGGATGACCGCGAGGCGGTCTTGACGCCGGGCGACATGGCCATTTACGACACCGAGCGCCCCTACACCCTCTCGTTCGACGACGATTTCCGCACGCTCGTGCTCATGTTCCCGCAGTCGGTGATTGATCTTCCGCCGGACGCCGTGGCGCAGATTACGGCCAACCGCATCGCGGGCGACGAGGGCATCGCTCGCGTGGTCGCGCCCTTCCTCGCCCACCTCACCGAGAACATGGAGCAGCTCACGAGCCACAGTGGTCTGCGCCTGGCACACAACACCGTGGACCTCGTCACCACCATGCTGCACAGTGAACTCGATACTCACGTGGGCGGCCACAACACCAGCCACCGCGCCGCCTTGGTGCACGACATCCGCGCCTACATCGACAACAACCTGGCCAACCCGTCACTCAGCCCCGCCTCGATCGCCCGAGCCAACTTCATTTCGACACGCCACCTCCACGGCGTCTTCAAGGATCAGGGTGTCACGGTATCGGCGTGGATTCGTTCTCGCCGACTCGAACACTGCCGACGCGATCTGGCCGACGCCATCTTTGCCGATCGTCCGGTTTCCGCCATCGCCGCCCGCTGGGGGTTTACCGACGCGTCGCACTTCTCACGTCTCTTTCGGAGCACATTCGGCGAGCCGCCCACCGATTTTCGCGAGCGGGTCTTGGGCCTCACCCCCGCCCTTGTTACCAAATCGTGATTTAGTTGAAAAACTCAACGAAATGACAAAAACCCCTTGATTTATCAAGGATTTTTCTTTCGTGCGCTCTGAGTCATGCTGATTTCCGATACATACAACATTTGGCGTAGACAGGCTCAGTGCTGTTGACTCACTATAGGTAGTGAGGGCTTCGTCCTTCCTTAGCAACTGCAGTGAGGCAGTTTGTCGGATTCGTCTGATGGACCTCTCACCGCATGCGATAAGGAAGTGTCGGGTGCCCTCTCTCACCGACTCGGTAGGACTTCTACCGAGACTCTGGATAAGGTCGCAGCAGTGCGACTGAAACTAACCGAGAGGCAATATCAATGCGCATTTCCAAGAAGGTGCTCGTAGTTGCCGCCGTTGCCGGCGCAGCTGCACTCGCACTCAGTGGATGTTCGGGAAGCGGTGGCGGCGGAGCCGCTACGGGCGACCCCATCCTCGTTAACTCGATCACTGACACGAAGGCATTCCCCGAGGCAGCTGCTGTTGCCACGGCCGTCTTCGAGCAGTACAACGCTGCCGGTGGCCTCAATGGTCGTCCCGTTCAGCTCAAGACCATCGACGCACCCACGGGTGACGCTCCTGCTGCCGTCAACGGCGCTGCAGACTCCATTGGTGACGCAAACGTCGTTGCCATGGTTGGTTCGAGCACGTTCGGTGAGTGTGCCATCAACCACCAGGCATACATCGACGCTGGCATGGTTGCTTTCGTTGGAGTGGGTGTAGACACGTTCTGCTTCACCACGCCCAACATGGCTGCTGCCAACAACGGACCGCTGTTTGACATCTACGCCACGGCGTGGAACGCCATCAACGACGGCGCAAAGGCTCCCTGCATGGTTGCCAACGCAGCTGACCCCAGCACCGGCTTCGGTTACACCGAAGTTGTTAAGAACCTCGAGGCAAGCACGGGCGTAAAGTTCGCTGCTGTTGAGATTCCTGACGCCAACCAGGCGAACGACTACAGCACCAACGTTCTGACGGCTCTCGCAGCCGGCTGTGACGCCCTGGTGTTCGGTGGAGTTCACCCCACGGTTGCCGCCATGATCGGTGTTCTGAACACGCAGGGTGTTGACCTTCCTGTCTACGTGCAGACCTCGTGCTACGACCCCGGATTCCCCATGGAGCCCGCAGTTCAGGCATACCCCGGAATCGTTTCTGTTCCTGCAGAGCTCGCTCCTTCGGATGACCCTGCTAACGCAGACTTCCAGGCTCTCCTTGACAGCGGCGCTGTAGCTTCGGCTGAGACGTGGTCGTACTCGTTCATGCAGGCCGGTTACCTGGCAGCACAGACGTTCATTCACGTTATCGAGTCGATTGATGGCGACATCACTCGCGAGAGCGTGACGGCTGCTGCTCAGAGCGACGCCATCTGGCCTATCGAGAACCCGATGTGGGGTAACCCCTGGACCTTCGGTCCCGGCGAAACCCACCAGGCTAACTCGTCGGTCTACCGTGCCGACATCGAGGCTGGCTCGGGCGCATGGAAGTCCATCGGACCCTGGATTCAGGCAGCCGAGATGGACTGGATTGACATTGCAGCAACGCCTGCTGGCTAATCCACACCATTAAGAAATAGGTGGTGTGCGGGAAACGATATGCTTTCCCGCACACCACTTTTTCCGCCCAGAACGTTTCTTCGCCCACCACCCACCTTTACTTCACTCACTAGGGAGCACAACGAGACATGTTGGTAACTACCTTTGCGGGCCTGACGCCGGGGGTGTTCTACGGGATTATCGGAATCCTGTTGACCCTCATGTCGCAGTTGACTCGCACCGTCAATTTCTCGCAGATGGCTGTGGGCATGTTCGGTGGCTACGTCGGAATGACCATGATTCAGAAGCTCAAGGTCGATATGTGGCTGGCAGCATTCGTGGGTCTCATCATTGCGGCCGCGCTCTCCGGCATCATCGGGTGGATCATCGCCACCTGGTTGCCCAACGCTCAGATTGCTACGCGATCAGCTGTGACCGTGGCGGCCCTGTTGCTCATCGTCTCCGTTTCTTCCGTGCTCTTTGGGGCCAATCACAGTAACTTCAAGCCGCTCCTTCAGACCAACGTTGCTGAAATCCCGGTGGCCGGCGTCAAACTCTTTGTCTCACAGAACCTCGTCGTTCTTCTCCTCTTTGCCCTCGTGATTATCATCGGTTCGTCGCTTCTGCTGAAGCGCACCATGTTCGGGGTTCGACTTCGCGCCATCTCAGACCGTCAGGCGGCCGCCGAGCTCATCGGCGTGAACGTGAAGGTGCTTAACGTTGGCGTGTGGGTCGTCTCGGGTGCACTGATCTCGATCGCGATATCGTTCATGCCCAACACGATTAGTAATGACTACATTTCGTTCTCGCTCCTGGTTATTGCGGGATCCGCCGCCGCGCTTGTCGGCTCGTTCAAGAACCTCTGGTTGGCCCTACTCGGTGGAGTCATCATCGGGGTACTTCAGGGATTCGTTGCTTCGCTCCCGGCATTCGCTGCCTACAAGGAATGGGTAACGTTCATTTTGATTCTCGTGTTCCTCCTCTGGAACCAGCGCAAGGAGGTTTGGGATGTCGCCCGCTAACTCAACCAAGAACCAGGCTGCGGCAAAGTCGTCGCAGCCCGGTGTTCGTTCATTCATCAAGCCGACGTTTATTCATAGCCCGTGGGCACCGGCAATCTTGGGTGTGGCGTTCGTCATCGTCGCCATCCTGATTGGTCTGTTGCTGGGTACCGTCACTGACTTCGGTTACACCCGCATGGCGCAGATCCTGATCATGATGGTTCTGCTGCTGGGCCTCGGCGTCGTCACCGGTACCGCGGGCATGATCGCTCTCTGCCAGCTCTCCTTTGCTGCTGCGGGAGCTCTGGTCGTGGAGTACATGTCGCTGTATCACATCGGTGATTACTTCGGTCAGTGGTCCTTCTTCTTCTACATGATCTGTGGCGCGCTCGTGGCCATGGTCATGGGTCTGATTGTGGGACTCCCCGCCCTGCGTTTGCGCGGCGTCAACCTGGCCGTGGTGACCTTGAGCCTCGCCTTCGTGTTTGACATCACCATCGTGGGCATCGGATTCCCCGCCCAGAAGACCGGAACCTTCATCGAACGCCCCTTCGGCATCGACGGGTCCAACGATGCGCCCGCCCTGGGCGCTACCGCGCTGGTGATTCTGGTCATTGCGGCGGCAATCGCCGTGGGTATCGTTTACCTCCAGCGCAGCCGCTGGGGTTCGTCGTGGAAGATGGTGGCGTTCTCCGAGCGTGGCACCGCTTCTGCGGGAATGAACGTTCAGGTGGCCAAGCTCAGTGCGTTCATCGTGAGCGCCGGAGCCGGCGGTTTGGCCGGTGGCCTCTTTGAGATGATTTTCCGCCAGGGAGTCACGACCGTCTATGGCCCCTACGCCTCGCTCGTCATCTACGTGCTGGCGGCTGTGGTGGGCTCTTACTTGGTCGATATGGCCTTCTTCGGTGGAATCCTCTCCGTCATCATCCCGTTCATCCTGACTCGACTCAGCTGGCCGCTGTACATCGGTGACATGCTGTTTGGTGTGCTGGGAATCCAGGCACTGACGACGGGGTCCAACCTCGGTGAAGACATTCGTCGCGGAATTCGCAAGCGTGGTCGCGCGGCAAAGCTTGAAGCCATTGCCGACATCCCGCGTGAAGCCGGAAAGATTGCTTCGGTGCCGATTCCCCAGGGCACGGGTAAGCCGCTCCTGGTGGTCACGGACCTCGGCGTTCAGTTTGGCGCGGTCAGCGCAAACTCCCACGTCAACGTCACGGTGACAGAGGGAACCATCCTCGGTCTCATCGGTCCGAACGGAGCCGGCAAGTCAACGTTTATCGACGCCGTCACAGGCTTCTTGCCTCAGCACACTGGAACCGTGGCGATTGACGGCTTGGTCATCGACAAGAGGTCGCCGAGCTTCATCGCCCGAAACGGCGTTCGCCGCACCTATCAGCAGGACCGAGTTCCCTCGACCCTGACCGTCGGTGCGTACGTTCGCTTCGTCACGGGTGGCAAGGCAACGCGGGCCGAGATTGATGAGGTGCTCGACTTCTTCGAGTGCCCCACCTACTACTCACCGCTGAGCCTCGTGGATGTGGGAACCAAGCGTCTCATTGAGGTTGCTGCCGGCGTGGCTGCCAAGCCGAAGGTGTTGCTCTTGGATGAGCCTGCCGCCGGTCTCGACCACGAACAGCACATCGCCTTCGGTGAGCGCCTGCGTCAGGTGCCCACCAAGTACGGCGTCACGCTCCTGATCATTGAGCACGACCTCGACCTGGTTCGCAGTGTGTGCTCCGAAATCACGGTGCTCAACTTTGGTGAAGTTCTCGCCTCGGGTTCACAGGAAGCGGTTCTGTCGAATCCTGAAGTTCTCAAGGCCTACATGGGTGAAACGGAGTTGCTGTGAGTCTCGTACTGAATGATGTAACGGTCAGCCGAGGTGTTGGTCCGGTTATTTCCAACGTCACGCTGGAAATCAAGCCCGGTGAAATCACCACACTGGTGGGCCCGAACGGTGCTGGCAAGACCAGCCTGATCGAGTCCATCGCCGGAGTGATTATTCCCAGCGCCGGAAGCGTGGTGATGAACGACGTGGATATCACCAAGTTCTCCAAGCGCAAGCGGGCTCGTTCCGGTCTCGCGATTGTGGAGCAGGGACGCATGATCTTCCCGTCGCTCACCGTTCGCGAGAACCTGCAGCTCACGGCACGCACCAAGGCAGATTTCGACGAGGCCATGGCACTGTTCCCCGAGCTCGAGAAGCGCATCAATAACAACACGGTGCTCCTCTCCGGTGGCGAGCAGCAGATGGTGGTGCTGGCTCGCGCATTTGCGTCGAAGCCCAAGTACCTTTTGCTCGACGAAATGTCGCTGGGTCTGGCTCCGGTCGTGTTCATGCGCTTGCTCCCGGTTATCGAGGGCATCGCCAAGTCTGGCGTGGGAGTTCTGCTTGTTGAGCAGTTCGCTCACCTGGCGCTGGGTATCGCCTCCGACGCCATGGTCGTCACCAGTGGTCGCGTGTCGTACCACGGTTCGCCCAAGAAGCTCACGAGCGATGCTGAACTCATGCGCAAATCGTACATGGGCGAGTAGTTCGACAGTTCTTGACTGAGGGGCTCCGCCGCCACGGTGGGGCCCCTCACTTTTTGTTCACCAGACCTTGCCTGCGCGCGCAACATCTAGCGAAAACCAGCGAAGCGTCCGCCTGACCGGCAAAACAGGCCGGCGCAGAGGCTTTAGGCTGTCAGGGTGCCTTGTTGGCACAGATTCGACACATACAAGAACAGGCGGTTGGCAATGATCTCCGAAAAGGATCTGCTCGCGAAGGTTCCCACGCAGCTCTACATTGATGGTGTTTGGCAGGATGCCACGGGCGGAAAGACAATCCCCGTTACCGACCCGGCCACAGGCGAAGTCCTTGCCCACATTGCCGACGCGCAGCCCGAAGACGGCATCCGCTGCCTCGATGCGGCTGTGGCCGCCCAAGACGAGTGGGCGCAGACCGCTCCTCGCGTTCGCGGAGAGCTTCTGCGCAAGGCCTTCGAACGCGTTCAGGAACTCAAGGAAGAGTTCGCCCTGCTCATGACCATTGAGATGGGTAAGCCGCTGGCCGAGGCCGTGGGCGAGGTCAACTACGCATCGGAGTTCCTGCGCTGGTTTGCCGAGGAGGCCGTGCGTATCACGGGCCGCTACAGCATCAACCCCGAGAACACGGGTCGCGCCATTGTGTCCTACTTGCCGGTAGGCCCCTGCTTCCTCATCACGCCCTGGAACTTCCCGCTGGCCATGGCCACGCGCAAGATTGGCCCCGCACTGGCTGCGGGCAACACCGTCGTCATCAAGCCGGCCACACTGACTCCCCTCACCACGCTCTACTTCGTCAAGATTCTCGAAGAGGTGGGTGTGCCCAAGGGTGTCGTGAATGTCTTCACCACCAGCACATCGTCGGCACTCTCGACGCCCATCATCGCCGACCCGCGCCTGCGCAAGGTCTCGTTCACCGGTTCCACGCCCGTGGGCGTCACACTCATGAAGCAGGCGGCCGAGAACGTGCTGCGCACCTCCATGGAGCTCGGCGGCAACGCCCCGTTCATCGTGTTTGAGGATGCCGATCTCGACAAGGCCGTCGAGGGCGCACTGGCAGCGAAGTTCCGCAACATTGGCCAGGCCTGCACCGCAGCCAACCGATTCATCGTGCACGCCTCGGTGGCCGATGAGTTCGCCGCCAAGGTGACCGAGCGCGTCAAGAAGTTCCCGATTGGTCGAGGCACCGAAGACGGCGTCATCATTGGCCCGCTCATCGACGACAAGGCCGTCGCCAAGGCAGATGAGCTCGTGCAGGACGCCGTGGCCAAGGGCGCCACGGTCACCACCGGCGGCAAGAAGGTCGACGGCGTGGGTTCGTTCTACGAACCCACGGTGGTTACGGGCGTCACTAAGGGAAGCAAGATCCTCACCGAGGAAATCTTCGGCCCGGTGCTCTCCATCACCACATTCACCGACGAGAACGAGGCCATCGACATCGCCAACAGCACTGAGTACGGTCTGGCGGGTTACGTGTTCACGCAGGATCTTGCTCGCGGTCAGCGACTCATCGAGCGCCTGCAGACGGCCATGATGGGCTTGAATGTCGGCGTGATGTCGAACGCGTCGGCGCCGTTTGGCGGCGTCAAGCAGTCTGGTCTGGGTCGCGAGGGTGGCGCCGAGGGAATCTTCGAGTACCTCTCGGTGAAGTACACCATGACGCCCAACCCATTTGCGTGAACCTGATTCTGTTTCTCAGCCTGAGCTAGCATCGAGACGTGACCACATACCCTGATCCGTCAGATATCCGCTTTCGCACGCGTAAGTGGGTGCGCCCCGAAGACCTCAACGCCAACGGCACTCTCTTCGGTGGCAGCCTGCTCAAGTGGATTGATGAAGAGGCCACCATTTACGCCATTGTTCAAATGGGTAATCGTCGCGTCGTGACCAAAATCATGTCTGAGATCAACTTCGTGGCGTCCGCTCAGGAGGGCGACATCATCGAGATGGGACTGACGGCTACCGATTTCGGCACGTCATCGCTCACCATGCGCGCCGAGGTGCGCAACATGATCACGCGCAACAGCATCCTCACGGTTGATCGCATCGTTTTTGTGAACCTCGGCGAAGACGGCCGGCCGGCACCGCACGGCTACACCGAAGTCACGTTTGAGCGTGACCGCTTTCCCGACGCCTAAGGGCGCGGGCTAGCTAGACGAGCAGCTGGTGCTTGGCGAGGTCGCGGTACAGCGGCGTTGACTTCACGAGTTCGGAGTGGGTGCCGATGCCCACGACCTTGCCGTTCTCGAGCACGATGATCTGGTCGCAGTCCACCACAGTGGAGAGACGGTGCGCGATGATCAGCAGCGTGCGGTCGATCGACACCCGGTCGATGGCCTCGCGCATCAGTTGCTCGTTCGCGCCGTCGAGGCTTGACGTTGACTCGTCGAGCAACAGGATGGGCGGAGCCGCCAGCAGCGCGCGGGCGATGGCCAGGCGCTGACGCTCGCCACCGGAGAGCATGATTCCCTCTTCGCCCACGGGCGCATTGATGCCTTGGCGGCTGCGCTTGACGATGTTGCTGAGGTTCACCTCTTTGAGTACCGCACGGCACTCGTCGTCGGTGGCGTCCGGCTTGGCGAGGCGCAGGTTGTCGGCCAGTGAGCCGGCCAGCACGGGGGCATCCTGCTCGACGTAGCCGATCTGGCTACGCAGGTCTTCACGGGTGAGTTCGCGGATGTCCACCGAACCGAGCTTGATGACGCCCGAGGACGGATCGTAGAACCGTTCGATCAGGTTGAGCATGGTCGACTTGCCCGAGCCACTTGGGCCCACGAGCGCGGTGCGCTGACCGTGAGGGAGCGTGAACGAGACGCCGGAAAGAATGACGGGGGCGACGAGGGGGGCCTCTGTTGCCGCGGGTGCTGCCACTGGTGCTGGTGCTTCGCCGCGACGTGCAGCGCGAACAGCCGCGCGTGCATCCGCCGCTGCCGCATCATCCACCTCGGTCTGCTCGTCGTCCGTGGTGACGGGAAGTGGATAGGAGAACGACACCTTCTGGAAGGTCAGCGCGTTCTTCGACTTCGTGAGTAGCTTTCGGGCTTCGGCGCTCTGACTGTGCAGTGGCGCGATGTCGCGATCGTTTTCGCCCTCGCTGGGCAGCGCGATGATCTCCTGAATGCGACCCAGGGCGCCGAGTGCCGCGTTGACCGAGCTGATGGCCCCGAAAGCCTGGCCCAGCGGCATGATCATGAGGAAGAGGAACAGGATGAACGAGACGAGCGAAGCAACGGTGATGGCACCGTCGGCAACGCGGTATCCGCCGACGCCAAGCACGGTGAGAAAAGCGACCTGCATCGCAATTCCGGCTACGGGCACAACGAGCGCGGAAATTTTGGCGACGCTGATGCCCATTTTCCAGGCGCCTACCGCAGCAACGTCAACCTCGGCCACCTCACGATCGGTGGCATTGGCCGCACGAACCGTGCGCACGGAGCTGATGGCGCGCTCCACGGCTGCCGCGAGCTCGCCCACCTTCGCCTGAGCTTTGCGACTGGCCTTGCGGATGCGCCGAGAAAGGACGGTGACGAGCGTCACGGCGATGATGACGACGAAGAGAGTGAGGCCGAGAAGCAGCGGGTCGATGATGATCATGGCAATCAGCGCCCCGATGAACGTGAGCGATCCGCCAATGGCCTCAACGAGTCCCTGAGTCAAGACAGCGCGTAGGAGCGTTGTGTCGCTACCAACGCGCGAGACGAGGTCACCCGTGCGCCGGGTATCAAACTCGGCGATAGGAAGTCGGAGCATGCGCGACACGAGTTGGCGACGCGATGACAGCACCACGCCCTCACCGGTGCGCTGCAACAGGTAGTGCTGAAATCCTGAGATCAGCGCGGAGGCAACAACGAGACCAACGAGAGCCCACACCAACAGGCCCATGGTGTCGCCCGCGGTGACCCGCGTAATGACCTGGCTCACCAAGAGTGGCTGCCCCAGGGTTGCGGCAGCGCCGATGATGCTGAGAATAACCACCACGACGAGCACCTTGCGGTGTTCGAGCAGATACGGAAAGAGGTTGCTGAATTTCGCCCGTGGACCACCCTTGGGTGCGTTGATGCGAGAACCGCGACCGCCGCTGCGGCCCATCCCCATGCTCACGGTCGCTCGATTACCAGGCGACGGCGATAATGACGTTGGCCAACGTCAGGCCGCCGATGAGCCACAGTACCCACGAAGGAGCGGGCACGCGCTTGCGGAACACGAGAACAAATACGGTGATGACAATGAGCACAGCGAGCTTGACGCCGACCTTGGCATTGTTGACCTCTTCGTCTTCGACGAGGCCGGCAGAATAGATGCCCACGAGGGCAAGACCGGTGACCAGCTGCGTGAGAGCACCTTCCAGCATCACGCGCATCACAACACCCTTGCCCTGGGCAATGGCCTTGAGCTGAACGAGAAAGCCGCCGAGAAGCAGCGCAAGACCGATGAAGTGAAGGATTACGAGGATGGTTGCAACGATTGTCATGGCATCAGCCTACTTCGCAGTGAGTGAGCGGATGGTGACAGCGGCCTGAACGGCAGCAGTCGCGGCCTCAGCGCCCTTGTCTTCCTTCGAACCCGGCAGCCCGGCCCGGTCAATTCCCTGCTGCTCGTCGTCGAGTGTTAGCACGCCGAATCCCACGGGCTTGCCGGTGTCGAGAGCCACGCGCAGCAGGCCACTCGTCGCAGCATCCGATACAAACTCGAAGTGGGGCGTTCCCCCACGAATAATCACACCGAGAGCGACCACCGCGTCGGCGCCACCGTTGAGTGCCGCCTGGCACACGATCGGCAACTCAAAGGAACCGGCACAACGGACCAGCGTGTGCGTGGCGCCCATGGCGTCCAACGCGCGCTCGGCACCGGCAATCATGCCGTTGCTGATCTGGTCGTGCCACAGTCCGGCAACAATCGTGACGTTCAGGCCTGTGGCGTCGACCGTGACCTGGGGCGAACCTTCTCCACTCATTTCGCAACAACCTTCTCTTCGGGAGTTTCCTCTATCTGGGCTTGTCCGCCGGGAAGCTTGTGCCCCATGCGATCACGTTTGACGTCGAGGTACCCGGTGTTGAAATCACCGAGGCCAACAACGAGGGGCTCGTAGCCCTCAATGTCGATGCCGTACTTCTCGAGCTGACGTCCCTTTTCCGGGTTGTTGCTCATGAGGCGAACGGATTCGACGCCCAAGTCTTTGAGCATGCGGGCGGCGGCCACGTAGTCGCGCGCGTCGGCCGGGAAGCCCAGCGCCAGGTTGGCATCCAACGTGTCGAGCCCCGACTCCTGCAGTTTGTAGGCCTTGAACTTGTTCACCAAGCCGATGCCGCGGCCTTCGTGTCCGCGCATGTAGAGCACCACTCCGCCCTCGCGCACAATCATGCGCAGGGCTTCGTCGAGTTGTGGGCCGCACTCGCACTTGAGTGAACCCAACGCTTCGCCCGTGAGGCACTCCGAGTGCACCCGCACGAGCGTGCCGTGGGGAGTGGGCTTACCTGAGACGATCGCCACGTGATCGGTTCCCGTGGTGTGGTCGTGGTAGCCACGCATCGTCAACACACCAAACTCGGTCGGCACGTCTGTCTCGACGATGAACTCAACGCGGTTGCGATCGAGATCGGTCGGGGGGAGTGCTTCGTCCGGATGCTCGTCGAGGTACTTCACCAGAGCGGCCACGGTGGTGACGGCGATTCCCTCACGCAGGCCCAATTCCACGAGACCGGGCATGCGCATCATGTCGCCGTCCTCGTCGACAATCTCAGCAATGACGCCCACGGGATTCAGTCCTGCCAGACGGAGAAGGTCGATTGTCGCTTCGGTGTGACCGGCACGCTCGCGCACACCGCCTTCAACGGCACGCAGGGGAAGGATGTGCCCCGGACGAATCAAGTCGTGGGACGTCGCAGCGGGATCGGCGAGCGTACGTAAGGTGTGGGCTCGATCACTGGCACTGATGCCAGTGGTGACGCCCACGGCAGCGTCGACGGTGATGGTGTACGCCGTGGTGCGCGTGTCCTGACTGCGCTCCACCATGATGGGCAGGTTCAGCCGGTCAGCGATGTCTCGAGGCATCGGTGCACACACCAGCCCTGACGAGTGACGCACAATCCACGCAATCCATTCCTTCGTGGCAAACTCAGCAGCCATGATGGCGTCGCCCTCGTTTTCGCGGCCCTCATCGTCGGCGACAATCACCGGTTTGCCCGCGCGGAGCTCCTCAAGAACCTGGGGAATGGGAGTGAGACTCATGAGCGGTCTCCCTTCTGATCGATGCCAAACGCAAGCATGCGCGCCACGTGCCGAGCCACAATGTCGGTCTCGATGTTCACCACGTCGCCGGCGACACGGTCACCCAGCGTGGTGGCGGTCAGCGTTTCGGGAATGAGCGACACCTCAAACCACTGGTTCTTCTCGGTGGGGGCGCTGATCGTGCTCACCGTGAGCGAGACACCGTCGACAGTGACCGAGCCCTTGTCCACCAGTAGTGGAGCGAGTTCGGGGGTGAGGGCGAAGCGCACGACGCGCCAGTCGCCGCTCTGGCGAACGTCCAACACGGTCGCTGTGCCGTCGACGTGCCCCTGCACGATGTGTCCGCCCAGACGCGTGCCGGCGTGAGTGGCGCGCTCGAGGTTGATGGTCCGGCCGGCCGCTACGCCCTCAAGCGCGCTCACCCGCAGGGTTTGGCCCATCACGTCGGCCGTAAAGGTGTCTGCGGTCTGCTCAATCACAGTGAGGCACACGCCGCTGCAACAGATGGAGTCACCGTGGCCGGCGTCGCTGAGCACCTTGCCCGCCTTGATGGTCAGGCGCACGCCGT
Source organism: uncultured Microbacteriaceae bacterium (assembly GCA_903907615.1). Taxonomy (GTDB): domain Bacteria; phylum Actinomycetota; class Actinomycetes; order Actinomycetales; family Microbacteriaceae; genus UBA963. Next base: position 13,171 of record CAIVOR010000145.1, read on the forward strand.
CGTCTGTAGGGGTAACGGCAACGACCTCACCCTTTTCTTCAATGAGTCCGGTAAACATTAGGCGGCCTTTCGGGGAGTGGCTTCGATGAGCAGATCGCGACCCACGTGGGTCACACTCTGAATGTCAATGTCGATGCGGTCGGCGAGTGTGGCGATGCCGAGGTCGCCCAGCGCGAGTCGAGGCCCGCCGAGGAGGAGTGGCGACACGAAGACGTAGAGTCGATCCACGACGCCCGCGGCGATAAACGCGCTCGCCAAGGTGGGCCCACCTTCGACATACAGCGAGCGGATGTTGCGTGCGTGGAGGTCTTGAAGACCAGCGGCGATGTCGCGATGACCGATGACGATCGGCGCTTCGGGGTGGTTGAAGATCGTGGCA
>CAIVOR010000146.1 GCA_903907615.1 uncultured Microbacteriaceae bacterium
GCGCACCCACAAGCGTCTGATCGACATCATCGATCCCACGCCGAAGGCCGTTGACTCGCTCATGCGTCTGGACCTTCCGGCCGATGTCAACATCGAGATCAAGCTCTAGGGATCGCCATGTCTACGCAGAATAAGACCGTTAAGGGTCTGCTCGGCAAAAAGCTTGGCATGACCCAGGTATGGGACGAGAACAACAAGCTCGTACCCGTTACCGTCATCGAAGTCACCCCCAACGTGGTGACCCAGTTGCGCACGCAGGAGAAGGACGGCTACGTCGCCATCCAGATTGCTGCCGGCGCCATCGACCCTCGCAAGGTGAACAAGCCCGCTTCGGGTCACTTCGCCAAGGCGGGCGTCACCCCGCGTCGCCACCTCACGGAGGTGCGCACCGCAGATGCTTCGTCCTACGCCGTAGGTCAGGAACTCACCGTTGAGGCAACCTTCGAAGCCGGCCAAAAGGTCGACGTCGTGGGAACCAGCAAGGGTAAGGGTTTCGCCGGTGTGATGAAGCGACACAACTTCAAGGGTGTTTCGGCATCGCACGGTTCGCACCGTAACCATCGCAAGCCCGGTTCCATCGGTGCCTCCTCCACGCCCAGCCGCGTGTTCAAGGGAATGCGCATGGCCGGCCGTATGGGTGGTGACCGCGTTACTGTGCTCAACCTCAAGGTGCACGCTGTCGACGCCGAGAAGAACCTGATCCTGGTCAAGGGCGCTGTGCCCGGAGCCGCGGGTCGTCTCGTGTTCATTCGCAACGCTGTGAAGGGGGCATAGTCCATGGCTAACGTAACCATCGACGTGTTCGACCTCGCCGGCAAGAAGTCGGGCTCTGCTGAGCTTCCCGGCGAACTGTTCGACGTAGAAGCCAACATGCCGCTCCTGCACCAGGTTGTGGTGGCCCAGCTGGCCGCTGCTCGCCAGGGTACGCACAAGACCAAGACCCGCGGTGAAGTTTCCGGTGCCGGTCGCAAGCCGTTCAAGCAGAAGGGAACCGGTCGCGCTCGTCAGGGCTCGATCCGCGCCCCCCAGATGACCGGTGGTGGAATCGTCCACGGGCCCACGCCGCGCAGCTATGCGCAGCGCACGCCCAAGAAGATGATTGCCGCTGCTCTGCTCGGAGCCCTGTCAGACCGCGCCCGCGGTAGCCGCGTTCACGCGGTCACGGCGTTCGCGTCCGATGCTCCGTCCACGTCCGCAGCCGTCACGTTGATCCGCTCGGTTGTTCCGGGCCGCAACGTTCTGGCCGTGTGTGCGCGTGGCGAAGAGACGGCCGTGAAGAGTGTTCGCAACATTCCTCACGTGCACGCCCTGTTCGCCGACCAGCTCAACGCCTACGACGTTCTGGTCAGCGACGACATCATCTTCACCACGGGTGCGCTCGCCGCGTTCGTGGACAGCAAGAAGAAGCAGAAGCAGGAGGTCTCGGCATGACCGCGGCAGACAAGAACCCTCGCGACATCATCATCGCGCCGGTCGTCTCAGAGAAGAGCTACTCGTTGATCGACGCGGGAAAGTACACGTTCGTCGTGGACCCTCGTTCGAACAAGACCGAGATCAAGCTTGCCATCGAGAAGATCTTCAACGTGAAGGTTGCTTCCATCAACACGCTCAACCGCCAGGGCAAGACGCGCCGAACCAAGTTCGGTGAGGGCAAGCGCAAGAACACCAAGCGCGCCATCGTCACGCTCAAGTCGGGCTCGATCGACTTCTTCACGGCAGTCGGCTAAGGGACCGGTAAGGACACATCATGGCTATTCGTAAATACAAGCCCACGACTCCGGGTCGTCGCGGTTCTTCGGTTGCAGACTTTGCCGAGATCACGCGCTCGACCCCCGAGAAGTCGTTGCTGCGCC
>CAIVOR010000147.1 GCA_903907615.1 uncultured Microbacteriaceae bacterium
AGCTGGCCAAGGACGAGCTGATCCAGATTGTGGACCTGTTCGTCAAGCGCCTGCGCGACCGCCTGCTCGATCGCGACATGAGCATCGAGGTGTCGCTGGCCGCCAAGGAACGACTCATCGACATCGGGTTCGACCCCACGCTGGGAGCCCGGCCGCTGCGTCGCGCCATCCAGCGCGAGGTCGAAGACCGGCTCTCCGAGAAGATTCTCGAGGGTGCGCTCGTGGCCGGCGATCACGTGCACGTCGACCTAGTCGATGGCGAGTTTGTTTTCACCACCACATCGCGCGAACCGGTGATGGACACCAACTAGCCTTGTCGTTATGACTTCCGCTGGCGTTCTGGTGCGGCGTGCCCGCACCGCGGACGTGCCGGATATTTTGACGCTCATTCATCCGCTGGTTGAGCAAAATATTCTGCTCGGCAAGCAGCTGGTTCAGCTCTACGAATCGGTGCAGGAGTTCGTCGTAGCCGTTGACGACGGCACGGTGGTGGGGTGTGGCGCGCTGCATCCCCTCTGGGCTGATCTCGGAGAGGTGCGCACAATCGCCGTGGCTGACGCTCAGCGCGGCCAAGGTATTGGCGGCGCAATTCTCGACAAGCTCGAAACCCACGCCCGGGATCTCGGACTCAATCGACTCTTTTGCCTGACGTTCGAGGTGGACTTTTTTACGGGCCGCGGCTTTGTTGAAGTCCCCGAAGCCGTAGTGGAACCGCCCGTCTTTGACGAGATGTCGAGATCGTTCGATGAGGGTGTTGCCGAGTTCCTGGATCTTGCCCGGGTAAAGCAGAACACCCTCGGAAATACCCGGATGCTCAAAAACCTCCCCGTATCGTGAGAGGGTGAGCAATACTCCTCCGATCCGACGCCGCTATTCGCCCGCGGTTTATCGCCGTCGTCGCTTGGCGGTGTTCCTCGTCTTCGTTGTCATCGTTGTCCTGATCATTGTGTTGTTCTCACGCTGCGGATCGGGCGCGACGCCCACACCCACGCCGACGAACACCTCGACGAGCTCGCCCACGTCAACGCGCATCCCACTCGTTTCGCCGACCGCGGCGGGAACGAGCACGCCGGGGGCGGCCGACACCGCTGCTCAGTACACCGGGACCGCTCCGGAGTGTGATGCCAAAAACCTCACGGTGGGAGCGTTCACCGACAAGACCGATTACGCCGCGGGCGAGTTGCCGCTGCTGAGCATGACGGTCACGAATAAGGGGGCGACCGAGTGCAAGGTCAACGTGGGCACCTCCCAGCAGTTGTTCCAGGTCACCAGCGGCGACGACCTGTGGTGGCAGTCGACTGACTGCCAGACCGAGGACACGGATTTCTGGATGCTCTTGCCGGCAGCCAAGACGGAGAAGACGGGCAGCCCTGTCACGTGGGTGCGCGAGCGCAGTTCGCCCGACACCTGTGACATCGCTCGCGAGCCGGCCGTCGGTGACGGTGCCTCGTACTTCCTCACCACATCGCTCGGCGGTGTCCAGTCGAAGCAGTCCAAGCAGTTCCTGCTTTACTAACCCTCGCCGGTTGCGTGCCCCCGCTGGTTGAGTAGCCAACGAAAGTTGGCGTATCGAAACCCCATCGCTGGTTGAGTAGTCAACGGAGTTGGCGTATCGAAACCCGTTAGAACGCCGCGTCGAGCTCCCGCTCCTTGGCGCCCTTACCTGTGGCCAGCGCCGACGAGAGCGCGTGATGAACCGTGCCCGCACTGTCATCAACAATGGTGTCGAAGCCGAGTCGCCCAGCTTCGGTGGCGCGAACGCGCGAACCGGCCACTGGTCGAACCTCGCCGGCCAGACTGATCTCACCGAAGGCGGCCACTGTGTGGGCCACCGCGCGGTCGTGAAAAGCGCTAGCGATGGCAATCGCGATAGCGAGGTCGGCACCCGGTTCGGTCAGACGAACGCCACCCACGGTGGACACGTAGACGTCTTTATCGCTCAGGGTGAGCCGCGCGCGCCGCTCGAGAACGGCGAGAATCATGGCCACGCGCGACGAGTCCACGCCGTTCGTGACGCGCCGCGGGTTGGGGGCCGACGTGGGCACCACGAGTGCCTGGATTTCAACCGGCAGGGCGCGACGCCCCTCCATGGCCACCGTGACGCAGGTACCGCTCACGGCATGTTGTGAGCGCGAGAGAAAGAGGCCGCTCGGATCGGGCACTTCGGCAATGCCGTCGCCCGTCATCTCAAAGCAGCCCACCTCGTCGGTGGGGCCGAACCGGTTCTTGAGCGTGCGCACAAACCTCAGTGCAGTCTGGCGATCGCCCTCAAAGTGGCACACCACATCCACGAGGTGTTCGAGCATGCGCGGGCCGGCAATGGTGCCGTCTTTGGTCACGTGGCCAACGAGGATGAGCGGCAGAGCCGACTCCTTACACGTGCGCAGTAGCGCCGTGGCAACTTCGCGCACCTGGCTGGGGCCGCCGGCAAGTCCGTCGACGGCTGAGCTGGCAACGGTCTGCACCGAGTCGACGATGAGGAGGTCGGGCTTGATGGCTTGCACTTGACCCAGGATGAACGACAGGTCTGTCTCGGCAGCCACAAAGAGGTTGTCGTGCAGGGCGCCGGTACGGGTGGCGCGCAT
>CAIVOR010000148.1 GCA_903907615.1 uncultured Microbacteriaceae bacterium
CGGACGGCACTGAGGCGGGTACCGTCGTTGCCGTTGATGACGTGCGAAACCCCGGCGACTATTCGGAGAACACCCAGCCGGTAGAAATCAACGGCAAGTTGTTCCTTGATTTCGAGAGCGAAGCCGGCCAGGAGTTCTACGTGACCGACGGAACAAACGCGGGCACCACCATGCTGCGAGACATCAACCCGAACGGTGACAGCCCCTGTGAGGACTACTGCCAGCCGGCTGTTCTGTATGACGGTCACGTCTTCTTCATCGCGTATGACGACGTCACCAACGCCGTGTGGGAAACAGACGGCACTGATGCGGGTACACACCAGGTCACGTCATTTGTCGGTCGTGACGCCGTTGGCAACAATGACTACTCGGCGATGGTTGTCGCGGGGGACACGCTCTTCTTTGGCGTGGACGACCTTGACCCGCTGTTGTCGGGAACGGCCTCCAATGAAATGGCGCTCTACAAGATTGGCAAGCCAACGTCGTTGCCCGATACGGGAATTGACATGATCGGTCTGGGCGGAATTTGCGCCCTGCTGGTCATCGGAGGCCTCGGCGTCCTCGTGCTGTCGCGCCGCAAGATGTCGACCAAGTAACACGCACGACAACGACTGTGGGCCTCGGTGACAACCGAGGCCCACAGTCGTTAACCTCACGTAAAGTCAGAATGTGTCTGAGTCACTGAAAGCTTCGCGTGTGACGCGGGCCGCTCCTGTGCACGCGGCCGTTGTCTTCAAGCCGGGATCTGCCCATCTCGCCGCCTATCGTCGACTCCTGCGGGCAGCGGAAAAGTCCGAGGGGCTCGCGCACGCGCCGTGGTTTGAGACCAGCGGAGAGGACGATGGGGCTGCTGCCATTTCTCAAGCGCTTGCCGTGCGGCCGCGGGTCATCATTGTGGTGGGGGGTGATGGCACCGTGCGTCGGGTTGCCGAGGCGATTGCCGAGACGTCAACGCACCTTGCCGTCTTGCCGGCGGGAACGGGCAATCTCTTCGCTCGCAACATGGGCATCCCTCTATCCGACCATAAGCGGGCTGTCTCGATTGCCCTTGCGGGTAAGCCCCGGCGCATCGACGTGGCTGAGGCGGACCTCTGGAACGCCGACTCTCACCGGCACGCTCGATTCCTCGTCATGGCCGGGATCGGTTTTGACGCTGACATGGCGGCGCATGCCGACCCCAAGACGAAGCGCCGATTTGGCTGGTTAGCCTACGTGCGGCCGGTGGTGCGCTCGGTGTGGAAGAACAACCAGCAGGAGATGCGACTGAGCATCGATGGCGTTCGCAACCGAACGATTCGTGCGCACACCGCCATCGTGGGCAACTGCGGCCTCTCGACGGGCAACGTGTCGCTGTTTCCCAGTGCGCGTTTTGATGATGGACTGCTCGACTTTGTGGTCATGAATCCCAGGACTTTTGGCGGATGGACCCGAATTTGGTCACACATCATGGTGATGAGCGTGCTGAGCCAAACGCCCGGGGTCGATGCCCTCGTGGCGTCGATGCCGCAGCTCAAGAGCGCCCGCTACGCCCAAGGCGGCACGCTGGATGTTCATCTCCCGCACCCCCAGAATGTGCAACTGGACGGCGACTACTTCGGCAAAGTCACCGCCATGCGCTTCGCGGTGATTCCTGGCGCGCTCAGGGTGCGGGTGTCACCGCGACGGGCTGCGTCGACGTTGGCCTAAACCGCCGCTGGCGTTCGCAGTGTCAGAACTGTCAGCGTGCTGATTGCTCGAGCGTAGAATTGTGCCATGTCGAGAAGCACTCCCCACCCCACGCGCGAACGACTCATTGAGACGATGGCGAGTCTGCTCGACCGAGAAGCACCGGAACAAATCAGCGTCGATGAGGTGCTCAGTGTCAGTGGAATCTCCAAGGGTTCGTTGTACCACCACTTTGAGGATTTCAGCGATCTCCTCGAAGTGGCCTACTTGAGGCGCTTCGCCGCGTACATCGACCTGTCCAACGAGGCCATCGCCGAAGTCATCACCAGTTCACGAACACGCGACGAGATGCTCGCTGGCATGAAGGAAATCACGAGCCGCACGCAATCACCGGAACTTGCCCCTGTGCGCCTCGAGCGCATCCGTGCGATTGCGCTTGCCGGCGGGAGCGAGCGTTTCCGGAAGCGCCTCGCGGTTGAGCAGCAGCGCCTCACTGACGCCATGGCAGATCTCGTCAGGGAATCTCAGATGAAAGGGTGGTTCCGATCTGAGTTCGACCCTAACGTCGTCGCCGTATTTGTTCAGGCGTACACGCTGGGGCGCGTGCTGGACGAAGTGTCCGAGAATCCCGTGCCCAACGACCATTGGGTTGCCTTCATCGACCACGTCGTTGGCACCGCGCTCTAGTCCGCGAGTGCGTCAGGCCCAGCCGAGCGCATCCAGTTCGTCGTCGGTGAGCCCATAGAAGTGTGCGATTTCGTGCACGAGCGTGATGTGCACCTGTTCGCGCAATTCGTCCAGCGTCGCGCACGCATCCAGCAAGGGAAGCCGAAAAAGGATGATGCGGTCGGGCAATTCGCCGAACCCGTATTGGGCACGTTCGGTAAGCGCGATGCCGTCGTAAACACCCATGAGGCTCATGTCGTTGTCGGGAGAAATGTCGTCGACGACAAAGATTACGTTGTCGAGTCGCTCAACAATCTCGTCGGCGAGAGCATCGAGTTCCTCGGTGACGAGTTCTTCAAAACTCTCGGCGGAGAGCTCGAGGGGCACGGCGATTAGCGGTTTCGTTGGTGTTCGAGGTCATCGCGGCGGAAGGCGCGAATACCGTCTTTCGGGTCATAGGCCCACGTGAGGAAAGCCTCGCGAATCTGGTCCAGGATGCGTCCGGTGTCACCGCGTTCCAAGCTCGACGCGTTGCGCAGGGCGGTGAAGCGACCGCTGAGCCAGTCGGCGGCCTCGGCTGCGCCCTCGCGATTGAGAAGTCGAACGCGCATGTCGATGCCGATGGCCGCTCGGTCTGCGAGCGTTTTCCCTTCCGGGCTCAGGCTGGCATAGAGCGAGGCGTCGATGCCGACGTTCATCACGGCGGGAGCCATACTGTTGAGCTCGTTCTCGATCGCGTCCTTACGGCGACGGCGGGCGATCGAACTGAGTGTGGCGCCAACCACAATCGCGATGATGAGAGACCCGATGATCACTCCCACGGCCACGACCATTCCGAGGTTTGCCGCGTCGGTGATCCACGTGCTGAAGGAGGTGAGCATATTCATGGCTACATTCTCGCACTCGAAGCGCGTAGATTTGAGAGCATCATGATGTCTTTTGTTCTTGGCGGTGGGTGCTTTTGGTGCCTTGACGCCGCTTATCGGGTGTTGACCGGTGTATCCGATGTCATTTCGGGGTATTGCGGCGGACAGATCGACAATCCGACATACGAGCAGGTGTGTAGCGGTCAGACCGGCCACGCTGAGGTTGTTCGGGTGGAGTTTGATGACACCGTCATTCCGGCCGAAGTGATTCTCGATGCCTTCTTTACGATGCACGATCCTCGGCAACTCAATCGACAGGGCAATGACGTGGGCACGCAGTATCGCAGCGCCATGTTTTATGTCGATGACGCTCAGCGCGTGATGTTTGAGGAAGCGCGCGCTCGTGCGGAAGACACGTGGGGCGGGGGAGTTGTCACGACCATCGAGCCGCTGGGTGACTTCTTCGACGCCGAGGACTATCACCAAGACTTTTTTGCGAAGAATCCTGGGCAGGGATACTGCCTCGCGGTGGCGGTGCCAAAGGTTGCCAAGGTGCGCGCTTCGTTCTCGCAGTACCTCACGCCCTAGTCGCTGCCGGACATCGTGTCGGCGGCTGACGCACGGATGGCCGGAGCCTCCTGCACAGGGTTCGAGACGGAGCACCGTCCACGAGTATGCCCTCCAAGCTGACGCCAGATCGTGGGCCCCTTCACACTGAGCACGTTCATTTCGTCTTCAGTAAGGGAGTTTTCATGTCTGACACCATTTCGGTCACCGGTCTCGTGGCCACCACGCCACGGCACATCACGACCAGCGAGGGGCTGGCCATCACATCGTTTCGGTTGGCGTCCAGCCAGCGACGCTACGACCGCACTCAACAGCGATGGATCGATGCCGACACCAATTGGTACACCGTGTCGTGCTTTCGCGGACTCGCCACCAACGCGGCCGGATCGGTGGTCAAGGGAGATCGCGTGATGGTCACCGGCCGCCTCAAGATTCGTGATTGGGAGAACACCGATCGATCGGGAACAACCGTTGAAATCGAAGCGGAC
>CAIVOR010000149.1 GCA_903907615.1 uncultured Microbacteriaceae bacterium
CGCAGGAACGCCACCGACGACGTTGCCCAGTGGAAGCCGGCGGCCAAGAGCACGAAGGGCAGCCCCAAACCGATGCAGTACGCGACTCCCAGCAAGGCTCCGCGGGCAGGCGATGCCGTGTCGAGGCTCAGCGAAAAGATGGCGGCCAGAGTGGGCCCGATGCAGGGCGTCCACCCCAGTCCGAAAACAATGCCCAAGAGGGGCGCTCCCACGAGCCCGACGCGCGGCGCGAGGTTGACTTTGGCTGTGCGCTGGAAGAGACGGAAAAAGCCGACAAAGACGAGTCCGAGCACAATGATGACCGCACCCATGATGCGGGTAATGATGTCGAGCCACGGCTTGAGAGCCAACCCGGCCGCGCCGAAGGCGATGCCGAAGCCGACAAAGACAACGCTGAATCCCAGGACGAACAACAGGGCGCCGAGCACAGTTCGTGCGACCCGTTGGCGGCCGTCCGTTGATCCACCCACAATGCCCAGATAGCCGGGCACGAGCGGGAGCACGCACGGCGACGCAAACGAGACCAAGCCGGCGAGAAGGGCAAGGGGCAACGCCAGCCAGAGACTGCCGCCGAAGACAATCTCGCCGACGTTCATGAGGTGGTCTCGGCCACAACCGAGTCGATGAGCGTCGTGAGGATCGACCGGTCGGCCAGCGCGCCGAGAATTCGAGCCGCCACGCGTCCCTGGGCGTCAAGAATCAACGTGGTGGGTACCGCGTTGGGCGGAACGGAACTGGAGAAGGCGAGCTGAATCGAACCGTTCTGGTCGGTGAGGGTGGGGTAGCTAATGCCGAACGTCGAGTTGAAGGATGCGGCCGTCGCGGCTTGGTCGCGCACATTGATTCCCACAAACGTGACGGGGGCGCCGGTCGCAACCTGGGCCTGGTTTACGGCCTCAAGGTCGGGGGCCTCTTGTCGACACGGAGCACACCCGGCGTACCAGAAGTTGACCACGACAACCTGGCCGACCAGATCCTTCGAGGCCAGGAGCTCGTCGTCGATTGTGGTGCCCGAGAAGTCAATCGGTTCGCCTCGGTTCTCCGGCGCAATCTCCGTCACCGAGCCGTCACCCGCGATGTAGTTCTTCCCGCTTCCCGCGCGGTACTGGTCGGCGAGGGGATCGCTCGAACACGCCGCGAGCGAGACTGCAGCGACGAACACCACCCCGGCCGCCATGACCGCCGTCACCGTGCGGCGCGCTCTCGAGAGCGTGGACGAGTGTGCCGACGTCATACGGCTCACACCGCTCCCACGTCGATGGCACCGACCGAGAGGTGTGCCGCCGGATCGACGTAGCCCACCTCAAGAAAACCGCGCTCGGCGAAGTTCTCGTCCCGCCACTCGAACGACGTGATGCTCGACAGGGCACAGCGGCGACGTCGAGGGTCGTGAAAAAACGACTTGTCAGCCAACGCCCGCTGCACCGTGACAATGGGAAGTTGATGGCTGACCATGACGACGTCACCCGCCTCGCTCGTGGACATGGCGTCGGTCATGGCGGCCAACATGCGGGCAACGATGTCCCGATACGGCTCGCCCCAGCTGGGGCGCCACGGGTTGCGTAAATACTTCCAGTTCGAGAGATCCTTGAGTGCCGAGTCCGGGCCGCGCATCCGCTTGCCCTCGAACACGTTCGTGGGTTCGATGATGCGTTCGTCAATCACGGGGACCAGGCCCAAGGCCTTGGCGACGGGAGCAGCTGATTCTTGGGTGCGCTGAAGGGGCGAACTCACCAGGGAGGCAACGGGCCGACCTCGCGCGGCAAGGTTGTCGGCAGCGGCCTGTGCCATGAGCAGACCGCGCTCGCTCAGTCCGAAGTTCTCGAGGCGTCCGTAGAGCACGCGGTCGGGATTGAAGACCTCACCGTGACGCACAAGATGAATCTGCCGGGCCTCCATGTGGTCAAGTCTAGGCGCGGGGTTCCTGTGCTTTTTCCGGGAGACGCGTCGGTTCGTCAACAAGCGATACCGGTAAAGTTGGGGACTGTGACGAATCGCATACTGATTGCCGACCTGCCCGCCACCCCGGAAGGGCCCGTTTCGGTCTCTGGCTGGGTCGACACCGTGCGCGACCAAAAGAAGGTGCAGTTCGTCGTGCTCCGCGATGAGTCCGGTGCCGCGCAGTTGGTGCACCCTCGTAGCGAAGAGACTGACCCCATTGCCGAGACCATCTCCGGCCTCGCCGCCGGAACCTTTCTCACGGTCACGGGCGAACTGAAGCTCGATGAGCGCGTCAAGCTCGGTGGGCTCGAAATCAAGGTTGACGGCATCGTCGTGGCCGGAGCCGCCATTGCGGAGACTCCCATCGCCGACGACACGAGCATTGATAAGCGTCTCGACTGGCGTTTCATCGACCTGCGCACCGCGCGCAACAACCTGATGTTCCGCGTGCAGACCACCATGGAGCACGCCATGCGCTGCTACTGGATCGACCG
>CAIVOR010000150.1 GCA_903907615.1 uncultured Microbacteriaceae bacterium
CCCCACGGCTCTGAACACTCTTTCCCTACACGACGCTCTTCCGATCTGGGACATCGAGGTTCGAGCCTGACCACGTCGTTCACTGACACACACATCGCGGCCATCACACAGGCCATCTGCGAATATCGTGCCAACCAAGGCATCACCGGTCCCCTCTTTATGGGGGCCGACACGCACGCCCTGAGTGCTCCCGCTCAAGCAACCGCTCTTGAGGTGTTGGTCGCCAACGACGTTCGTGTGCTCACCGATGTGCGCCGCGGATTCACCCCGACGCCCGCCGTCTCGCACGCGATTCTGACCTACAACCGCGCCGGCCACGACGATGAGGCCGACGGCATCGTGGTGACGCCCAGCCACAATCCCCCCGGTGACGGTGGTTTCAAATACAACCCGCCCCACGGTGGCCCGGCCGATACGTCGGCAACCAACTGGATTGCCGAGCGCGCGAACGCGTTAATTGCCGACGGGATGCGTGAGGTGCGGCGCAGCGCAGACGTATCCGGAGCTCAGACGCACGACTTTCTGGCCGCCTACGTGGTTGACCTCGCGCAGGTCATCGATATGCCCGCTATCGCGCGCGCCGGGGTGCGCGTGGGTGCTGACCCCATGGGTGGCGCGTCGGTCGAGTACTGGGCCGCCATCGGCGAGCGCTACGGGCTTGACCTGACCGTGGTGAATACGAGCGTTGATCCGCGCTGGGCCTTCATGACCCTCGATTGGGACGGCAAAATCCGCATGGACCCGTCGAGCCCGCACGCCATGGCGGGGCTCGTGGCCCGTCGCAACGACTTCGACATCCTCACGGGTAACGACGCGGATGCCGACCGCCACGGCATCGTGACTCCCGATGCTGGCCTGATGAATCCCAACCACTTTTTGGCTGTGGCCATTGATTACCTTTTTCGCCACCGCACTCAGTGGCGAACGGATGCCCGCGTGGGCAAGACCCTGGTGTCGTCGTCGATGATTGACCGCGTGGTGGCTGAACTCAATCGCCCGCTGTGGGAAGTGCCTGTGGGATTCAAGTGGTTCGTGCCCGGACTGATCGACGGATCCGTTGGTTTTGGCGGCGAAGAAAGCGCCGGAGCCTCGTTCTTGCGCCTCGACGGAAGCGTGTGGACCACCGACAAGGACGGCATCATTCTTGCCCTGCTGGCCGCCGAGATTCTGGCCGTGACGGGCAAAACTCCTTCGCAGCTCTATCGCGAACTCACGGACGCGTATGGTGCCCCGGCCTACGAGCGAGTTGACGCGCCCGCGACCCGCGCCCAGAAGTCACGGCTCTCCCAGTTGGATGAGCGCGCGGTGGACGCCACCCTGCTTGCCGGAGACCCCATTACCGGCATTGTCACCCGTGCCCCCGGAAACAACGAAGGGCTCGGCGGACTCAAGGTTCAGACCGAATTCGCGTGGTTTGCCGCGCGCCCCTCGGGGACCGAAGACGTCTACAAGATCTATGCCGAATCGTTTCGGGGCGGCGACCACCTCGCGCAGGTGCAACGCGAGGCACGAGAGATTGTGGATCGGGCGCTCGAGGGCGCGTAGCCCCGGATTAGTTCTCGCTAGAGGTAGTCCGGCGCGGGATCGAGGCCAAAGAACTCCTCGAGCGTCTGCACTCCTGTGTTGTGGAGTTCCGCCGCAAGTTCGAGGCCGACGAACCGATAGTGCCACGGCTCAAACGCATAGCCCGTGATGTTGGTGAGTCCGTTGGGGTAGCGCAGCAAGAAGCCGTACTGCCACGCATTAGCGGCCAGCCACTGACCTGGCACGGTGTCGGCGAAACACTCGTCGAGAGCGCACTCGCCGCTCGCCGGACTGATGTCCATGGCCAAACCGGTCTGGTGCTCACTGAAACCCGGACGAGCGGACTGCGTGTCGTCCTGGTTGTTGTTTGCGTAGACCTCAACCTGAGTTTCGTAGTCGCGGAAGGCACTCTGCAGGCGCATCGAATCACCGGTTTCGGCCGTGTAGGCGGCAAACATCGCCTCAACCGCGCGGGCTGCAGGCTCACGCAGAGTGGAGTTGTAGACGGCGGGAACATCGGCGTCGACGAGGTCGCTCGGCACAAAGTTCTGCGGGTTGATCGGGCGGTGCTTGTCGGCGACAACCCAGATGCTCATCGGTTCGTCAATGGAGAACTGCGTCTTGTCAAACGTGGGCGTAGGTGTGGGGGTCGGCGTGGGTGTGGGCGTTCGTGTGGCCGTGGGCGACGTCGCCTCAGCCTGAGGTGTTGCGGCGGGCATCAGCACGGCGAACACAACGGCAGCCACAACGGCGAGCACCACAATCGAGCCCGTGACGATGAGCGTGATCGTGAGCCGGCGACGGCGTGAAGCGGCAGCCGACTGGTGCCGTCCGACGGGCGCGTGACGGGGTGGCTCGTGGCGGGCAGGCTCGGTGGGAAAACTCACGACACGAAGTCTACGTGAGGCCATCTCGGCTCTCCTGTGCGGGGGCCCTGCGATTAGGGAATAGACCGGTGCGGGCGTAGCGTTGTCGGGTATTAGTGACCGTGGCCCATCCGGCACTCACGACCTTCGAAGAGAGCGATTTTCAGCATGAACGCTTCCACGCCCATCTCGGCAAATCCCATCATGACGAAGCGCCAAATTACTCTCGTGGTGGTCGGGCTCATGGCCGGAATGTTCCTGTCGGCCCTCGACCAGACCGTGGTGAGCACGTCGATGCGCACCATCGCCGACGACCTCAACGGCATGGCCCTGCAGGCCTGGGTAACCACCGCGTACATGATTCTCTCGACGATCTCCACGCCTCTGTACGGCAAGTTGTCGGACATCTTTGGACGACGCCTGCTGTTCATCATCGCCATCACGATTTTCCTTGTGGGCTCGCTCCTCGCTGGTACTGCCCACACGATGTACGAACTCGCGGTGTACCGCGCCATCCAGGGCCTGGGTGCGGGTGGTCTGATGGCTTTGCCGCTGGCCATCATGGGCGACATGCTGTCGCCGCGAGAGCGCGCCAAGTACCAAGGTTTCTTCCTCGCAGTGTTTGGCATCTCGAGCGTCATCGGACCGCTGATCGGTGGACTCTTCGCCGGCAGCCCCCAGATCCTCTGGATTGAGGGCTGGCGCTGGGTGTTCCTCATCAACCTCCCGATTGGCATCGTGGCCCTGGCCTTTGTGCTCAAGTTCTTGCACCTTCCCCGACAGCACCACGCGGTTCGCATCGACTGGTGGGGCGCGGCGCTTGTTATTGGCGCCACCACACCTCTCCTGCTCGTGGCCGAACAGGGCCGGGAGTGGGGTTGGCTCTCGCCCATCTCGTGGGTCTGTTACGTCGTGGGCGTGGGTGGCGCCATCGCCTTCGTGTTTGTGGAGCGCTGGATGGGCGACGACGCACTGATTCCCATGAAGCTGTTCAAGTCACAAACCTTCTCGATGGCCACCATCCTCGGGGTTTTCGTGGGCTTTGGCATGTTCGGTGGTTTGATGACCATCCCGCTGTTCCTGCAGTTGGTGTTGGGCGCCTCTCCCACCGAGAGCGGTTTCATGATGCTTCCCATGATCTTGGGGCTCATGATCGCCAGTATCGTGTCGGGCCAAATCATGGCACGCACGGGCAGTTACGCGGCCTTCCCTCGAACGGGTACTTTCTTGCTCGCTGGCGGATTCCTGTGGCTGACCTTCATCACGTACGACAAGCCCTACTGGTTCATCATGGTGGGCATGTTTGCCATCGGTCTTGGTCTCGGCCAGCTGATGCAGACGCTCACGGTGGCG
>CAIVOR010000151.1 GCA_903907615.1 uncultured Microbacteriaceae bacterium
CATGGGATGTTTCTGCTAGCGCCGAGAACTTGGGCGCAATATCTGGTCGGGTTACGCGCACATTTGATGGGCGTCCCGCAGGCATTAGCGGTGCGAAGGTGATACTTTTTACGACTGCTGGAGTTCCCGTGGCTGAAACGAGCTCCTCCGATGACGGGTCATATTTTTTCGCCGGGCTGCCCGACGGTGCATACAAGGTGCAGTTCAACGGCGCCTCCAATGCCGATGGCAACATAACTCCATTCGCTCAAAGTGAATGGTGGAACAATGCAACGTCTCGAGCAACGTCCTCGACCGTCACCATCGCTACTGCTGCAAACGTGACTGGCATCGACGCCTTGTTGAGTGATGCGACTGGCAAAGTCATTGAGGGAACTCCGGCCATTACCGGTACTACCCGGGTGGGCCAAACACTGACGGTGGCCACGGGCACGTGGACAACTGGTACGACGTTCAATTACCAGTGGTACCGCGGAGACGAGATTCCGATCGCGGGCGCAACAGCATCGACGTACGTCCTTCAAGCCCAAGACAACGGGCAATTCGTTTATTGCAGAATTCTGGGTGAGAAGAGTGGCCTTCAGCCGTCAACCACCTGGGCTTATGCGTCCGGAGTAATTTCGGGAACTGCCATGACTCCCGGCACCGCCACAATCACCGGCACTGCCGCAATCGGGAGCACACTCACGGCCAATAAGGGCACGTGGACTCCGGCTTCACCAACGTTTAGCTACCAGTGGCGTCGAGGCGCCGTCGATATTCCCGGTGCAACGGATGCAACATATGTGGTCAAGCCGGCCGATGCGGGCTACGCGATCAGCGTTGTGGTGATCGGTTCGGCCACGAATTACCAGAAGGCAGCCGCCACGAGCGCGGCCACGGCTACCGTTGTTGCCGGTACGTTAACCACTGCTACGCCAACCATTTCGGGCACGCCCACGGTTGGATCCGAGCTCACGGGTGTTCCAGGAACCTGGGGACCGAGCCCCGTAACCCTGGCTTATGAGTGGAAACGCGGCACCACAGTAGTGGGAACCGGCCTTAAGTACACCGTCGTGACGGCCGACGTTGGCCAGGCTCTCACCTTTAAGGTGTCGGGCACGAAAGAGGGCTTCACTGCGGCAAGCACGACGAGCACTGCTGTCACAGGCCAGGGAGTGTGGACTCAAACGCCGACACCGGTGATTTCCGGCACGCCTACTTTTGGAAACACGCTTCAGGTGACGACGCCGAACCTGGGAACTTGGTCACCCGCGCCGACGAGTTACTCCTATCAGTGGAAGAAAAACGGCGCGAACATTACGGGAGCCAACGCGGCATCTTATGTTCTCGCCACTACTGACGTAGGTGCGACCATTTCGGTTTCCGTCACGGGCGTTCTGGCAAATTATGCCGCGAGCCCGCAAACGAGTCTCGCAACGGATCAAATTGCCGCTGCTAGCTTCACCGCAACACCGGTTCCGACAATCACGGGCACGAAGAACGTTGGGCAAACGCTCACTGCGGTGACGGGAACCTGGGCTCCGGTTCCGACGAGTTACAGCTATCAGTGGTACCGGGGAGAGACTCCCATCGGTTCCCCGACGACTACCGGAACGTACACACTGGTCGGTGCCGACCTTGGCCAACAGATCAAGGTTTCGGTGACGGCCGTTAAGTCTGGCTTCACATCTCCGTCGCCCGTCAGCCTCGCGACAACGGCCATCGATCCGGCGCTCTTCACAACGGCGCAGGTACCCACGATTTCGGGTACTGCAAAGGTGGGCACCACCCTGACGGCAGCATCAACGGCCTGGGTTCCCGCAGTGGACTCATACACGTATCAGTGGAACCGCGCAGGTGTTGCAATTGAGAGCGATCTTGCCAAGTCGTCATCGTATGTTGTTGTTCCGGAGGACTTGGGTCGCGCGATTACTGTGACTGTCACCGGAAAGAAGACTGGCTACGTCGACACTCCAAAGGTGTCCTTGGCCACCGCCTCCGTTGTCGCGGGAACCTTCGCGACCCCGCCGGTTCCAACAATTTCGGGGACACTCAAGGTGGGTGAGACGCTTACCGCCAACGAGGGCACGTGGTCACCGACGCAGGATTCGTTTACGTATTCCTGGCAGTGGTCGGCGACCGCCGCGGGAACTTTTGCCGCGATTTCCGGCGCCAACGCCAAAACGTACGCGCTGCAAGCGACTGATCGTGGTCGCTTCATCAAGGTTGTGGTGACGGCGGTGAAGACCGGTTACACATCCGGTGTCAGCACGAGTGCGGCTTCGGCCGCTGTTGCAGCCGACTTTACGACGGCCCCGACCCCAACAATCACGGTGGCCGGTGGCGGTTCACCGGCGGTGGGCAATGTCCTCACGGCCGTGACGGGAACGTGGTCACCTTCCACGATCACGACGCCGAGCGCTGGGTCGATTGCCTACACCTACGTCTGGAAGCGCAACGGTGCTCCGATTTCGGGAGCAATCGCATCTACCTATACGGTGACGGCCGCTGATGTGGGCCAGCCAATCAGCGTTGCGGTTACGGCCACACTGTCGACCTACGTGACGACAACAAAGGACAGCGCGGCAACGGCGAACGTGGCCAAGGGCACGTTTACGACCACCCCGGTTCCGACAATCTCTGGTGCTGCCATCTCGGGCACGGTGTTGACGGCAGTGCCGGGTGTGTGGGCTCCGGTACAGGATTCGTTCACCTACCAGTGGACGGTCGGAAGCACACCGGTCGCTGGTTCGGCCGGAACTGGCCCGACATATACCTTGCAACCTGCTGATGCGGGATCCACAATTACGGTGACGGTCACGGCGAAGAAGGCCGGCTACGAGGATTCAACGAAGACAAGTCTTCCCACAGCCCTAGTGACCCTGCCGTTGATTGCGGCTGTTCCGACGCCGACCATTTCGGGCACTGTCAAGGTGGGGTCCACCTTGACAGCTGCTCCGGGAACGGCGCCTTCGGGTGCGACGGTCAAGAGCTACCAGTGGTCATGGGCGGCAACAGCGACCGGTGTGTACTCGAACATCGCCGAGGCTTCCACGAGCACGTCGCGCAAGCCTTCGTGGTCGCCGCGACTCTCAAGAATGGCCCGCATTTCCCCGAGCGCTTCGGCCTCGAGCGGATCGAGCACGAGCACCTCACGAAGCTTGGCCACGTGAAGCGACGGAAACGATTTGAACGAGGTGGCCTCGGCCAAGAGTACGTCGACGCGAGGGTCGCGTGGGTGCGCGTCGGGCTGCTCCAGTTCATCGACGTCGACGATCGACGAGGTGGAAGAAGGTGCCTCGGGGAGCGCGCCGGTCGGGCGATCGTCGAGGCTTGCTTCGAGACGTCCAAGGGCGCGTGCTTGCCTGTCGGAGCCAAGAACGAACAGCGCAGCTTCGAGCTTCGTGCGCACAGATTCGTTGAGTTTTGCCTCGATGCCGCGGTCCACGAAGAGGTCGAGGGCGTCGTCGCTTCTCGGGTCAAGTTCGAGGGCCGAAGCCGCGTACGCGTAGCCCGTTTGCCCCTGATGACGCCGCGCGAGGTGCACGAGCGACAGCACCGCCTGAGCGCGCTCATCGTCGTCGAGGCCGCTCTCTTCCCTCGCCGAAAGCACCGCGGACTGGGCGAAGCGCGCGAGAAGCTCTTCCGATCGTTGAACGCCCATGGCCTCGCGCAAGAAGAAGCGCTCAAGCGCCCTGTCGTTCAGTTTCGACGCTTCGTCCGCGAGGGTGATCGCCGTCGAGGCCCGCTTTTCATCAAGCGAAATACTCGGAAGTACCCAGGTGTAAAGGCGGAGCGCGCGCCCCAATTCGCCCACGAGCGTGGCCGCGTCGACGCCTCGTTGCGCAGCCCGAAGCTTCGGTTCCTCGATGGCCAACAGCGCGTCGAGGCACTCAATCGCCGTGTCCCGCGCGCCTGCCTCGGCGAACGCGTAGGCAGCTTCAGCCCAACACTCGCTTCGCCGATCGTCTGTGGGGGCCGCTTTGGCCGCGTCGACCCAGGCTTGCGCGCGACCAAGGTGCGGCATCGCGGCGAAAGAGTCGGGCGCGTCCGGGGCGGTGGACGAAGATGAAGCGGCGGGGGTCGAGCTAGTGGAAGGCGTGGTCATTCGAAGATTCCATACCCAGACGACGGTTTCGTCGCCGGAGGGTCGGTCGGAGTCGCGGGCGTAGCGGAGGCGGCGGACGGCGCGGTGCGCGGTGTCTTGCTTGCGGGCTTCGTGCCCTTTGGCGGAAGCGCGCCAGTGGCGGGTTCCGGTGAGGGCGCGATGGAAGGCGTGTTGGCGGGTGAAGGCGGGGCTTGAGGCACCGGCGCGGGCGCGGCCAGACCGGCAAGCGGCGGGGCCTCGGACGGCGCGGGCGTTAGAGCCTTTCGCGCGAAAAAGAGCGCGGCACCGAGCGCGAGTGCGGCGAGCGACCCGGCGATGAAGCTCGCGAACGGGTGTCTTTTCTCTGGCGAAATGCCAACGTCCTTCACGGACTCGGTGACGAGCGTCGCCTCCTCGGGGGCGGGCGACGAGGCCATCGCGGTGAACGACGCGGACGTCATTGCCGATGGCGCGGAACGGCGAGAGACGCGCATGCCGCTCGAATCGGCCAACGCGGCTTCGTACACGCGCAAGAGTCGCTCGGCGAACGCGTCGGCGGTCGCGGGTCGAAGGCTTGGGTCCTTCGCGAGAGCGTCGCTGAGCAGGTTTTCGAGGTCGTCCGGGATAGGGACGGGGAGACCGAGATCGCGGAGCGGCGTCGGCGCGGTTTTGATGTGGCGCGCCATGACGACCACCGCTTCGCGATCGTCGAAAACCGGGCGGCCGCTGACCATTTGATAAAGAATGGCCCCG
This sequence comes from uncultured Microbacteriaceae bacterium, assembly GCA_903907615.1. Taxonomy (GTDB): domain Bacteria; phylum Actinomycetota; class Actinomycetes; order Actinomycetales; family Microbacteriaceae; genus UBA963. The sequence goes on from CAIVOR010000151.1 coordinate 4,823, forward strand.
AGCGTGTAGAGGTCCGAGCGAGCGTCGAGCGGAAGCCCCTGAGCCTGTTCTGGCGACATGTACCGCGGCGTTCCGAAGACCGCGCCCGCTTGTGTTTCGACCACGTCGAGCGAGGCGTCGATTCGGCCCACGAGTTTGGCAATTCCGAAGTCGAGAACCTTGACGATTTCACGGCTGCCGGAGCCACTCTCGACACCTGCAAAATACACGTTGTCCGGTTTGAGATCGCGGTGAACGATGCCCTTTGCGTGCGCTTCGGAGAGGGAGCGGAGCACCTGAATCGCGATGTCGATGGCTTCCGTGACCTCGATGCGACGCAGACGTGCGAGGCGCTGACCTAGCGATTCGCCTCGTAGAAGCTCCATGACGATGTACGGCTCTCCGTCGCCGGTCAGCCCCGAGTCGAA
>CAIVOR010000152.1 GCA_903907615.1 uncultured Microbacteriaceae bacterium
CGCCGCCATGGATGTCGAACTCGTTACCGAGGTAATCGGCTGCCATGGCGGAACACTCGATGTGCCAACCCGGTCGACCAGCGCCCCAAGGAGCGGGCCACGATGCCGACGTCGGTTCGCCGTCCTTGTGCCCCTTCCAGAGAGCAAAGTCGCGCGGGTTGCGCTTGCCACGCTCGTCGGCCGTGGCGTCTGGTTCCGTCTCGTCACCCGACTGGCGCGTCAGCGCGCCATAGGCGGCAAAACTCGCCGTATCGAAGTAGACGTCGCCGGTGTCGTCGCCCACCGTGTAGGCGTGACCGCGTTCGAGAAGCTCGGCGATGAGCGACACCATCTGCGTGATGTGTCCCGTTGCGCGTGGTTCGTGAGTGGGCGGGCGGATGCCGATGGCCGCGTAGACCCGGTGAAACTCGCGCTCCGAGCGCTGGGCGAGCGCGCGCCAATCTTCGTTGTTGGTGGCGGCGTTGGTGAGCACCTTGTCGTCGATATCGGTGACGTTGCGCACGAGGGTGACCGTGAGACCCTGAGCCTCGAACCAGCGCGTCAGGATGTCATACGCTAGGGCACTCCGCAGGTGACCGACGTGTGGGCTCGACTGAACGGTCGGCCCACAGACGTAGAGTCCCACGCGTCCCGAAACGAGCGGCACGAAGTCAACGAGTTCGTGCGCGCGCGTGTCAAAAAGTCTCAGGCCCACGCCGTCAGCCTACCCGCGGGTGCTCCTCTGACGCTTGAGCCCCACGGGCAACGGATGACGCGCGGGGCTTAGGCTGTGAGCCATGAGCGACCAGATCATTTCTCACCCCACTCACGGAACCCCGAGCGTTCCTGCAAGCGCCTACCTCGCGCCCGGAGCGCGCGTGATCGGCAACGTGGCGCTGGGCGAGAACGTGGGCGTGTGGTTCAACGCCGTTTTGCGCGGAGACAGCGATGCCATTGTGATTGGTGACGGGTCGAACATCCAAGACAACGTCTCAGGACACGGCGATCCGGGTAGTCCACTCACGGTGGGCCGAAATGTGTCGGTGGGACACAACGCGGTCATTCACGGCTGCACCATCGAGGATGAGTGCCTCATTGGCATGGGTGCCATTGTGATGAACGGCGCTGTCGTGGGCACGGGTTCCCTGGTGGCCGCCGGGGCGTTAGTGCTTGAGGGTCAGCACATTCCTGCCGGCTCGCTGGTCGCGGGGGTTCCCGCCAAGGTGCGGCGCCCACTGACGGACGGCGAACGGGCCGACATCGCGCGAAACGCAGAAAACTATCGCGCGCGCATCGCTCACTACCGCAGCTAGGGCTGGTTCGCTCGGCACGACCACGGCGAGCACCCGGTTAGGCTGGAACGTCATGCTCACAAAATTCCTCCCCGCACTTCCCGCCCGCCCGGGACGCGAAGTGGCGCGCGTTGCCGTGCCCGTGAGCATCGAATTCATGATCATTCTCGGCATGGAGTTTGCCAATCAGGTGATTGTTGCCGGCCTGGGCGACACGGCTGTGGGCGCGGTCGGGTTTGCCAACAGCATCTTTTTGGTGCC
>CAIVOR010000153.1 GCA_903907615.1 uncultured Microbacteriaceae bacterium
GCCGTTCATATTTCGGTCAGTGAGATGGCGACAGCACAGCTTGAACTCGACTGGATTCGCTGGAACATTCACGTTCCCCTGCGCATCATCAACTCGCCGTATCGCGACCTGTCGTGGCCGCTCGTGGAGCACATCCGCAAGCATCAGAAGGAACACGGCAGCGAAATCGTGACCATCTACCTGCCCCAGTACATCGTGGGCCACTGGTGGGAGCACCTGCTGCACAACCACCGCGCCAATCGCATGCGCAACAAACTGATGTTGGAAAAGGGCGTTTCCATCGCGCTTGTTCCGTGGCTTCTTGACTCGTCGACGCTGATTTACGGACGCCGCTCGCGGGTCGTGGCGGGCGATGCGCGCCGAGGCGAACCGCGTACCCCACCGGTCCGCTCGCACCTCACGCCCGAGACCGTTGAAATCCCCACCGCACGTCGACGTCGTCGATCTGGCAAAACTAATTCCTAATCGTGTGGCGTAGCCTGCTGGCCGTTGCGCTCGGAGGGGTGCTCGGCACCGGTGCCCGCTGGGGCATTGATGTTCTTCTGCCGCACACCACGCCCGGAACGTTGGCGCTGTCAACCGTTGTGGTCAACGTCGCGGGATCGTTTGTGCTCGGACTTCTCGTGGCCGCCCTGTGGCCACGGCCCAGCGTGCCCACGTGGTTCAAGGCGGGCGTCGGCACCGGCGTTCTAGGCTCGTTCACGACATTCAGTGCGGTCAGCCTGAACGTGGTGGCGAGCGCGGTCGAGGCCAACATCCTCGCCACGCTCGGGGCACTGGTTTTGTCGGTCGTTCTCGGACTCCTGGCGGCGTGGGGCGGTCTTGTCCTGGGTGCGCGAGTTGCCGGTCGATCTGTGGTGCAGGCATCATCGATTCCTGACGGCGGGAGCGACCTGTGAGTCCTGTTCTCGTCATCGTCCTGGTTCTGGTGAGTGGCGCACTCGGCGCACTCGTGCGCTATGGACTGTCACGACTGCTCCCTGTTGCCGCGCGTCCGCACAACGTTCCGCGTGCCGTGCTCATCGTCAACGTGGTGGGCAGCTTCATCGGGGGGATGGCGCTCGCACTCACGCAAACCGAGCTCATTTCTCCGGCCGTGGGAATCGTCATCATCACCGGATTGTGTGGCGGCCTCACCACCTTCAGCACCTTCGCTGTCGAAAGCATCGAACTGGTGATGCAAGGGCGGGCGGGCGTGGCGGCGCGATCGGTGGCCCTCAACCTCGTGCTTGGCGTCGGCGCCGCAGCGCTGGGCTACCTTCCCACGCTGGTGTTCGCCTTCTAACACTCCCCTCGAGCGCCCGTGTTAGACTTTTTTCAGTTTTTGAGATTGGGTACACGCGCCGGATTCCATTCGGCGCGTCTCACGTAAAAGGGGCACCCGCATGGGTCGTGGCCGGCAAAAAGCAAAGCACACCAAGGTGGCGCGCGAGCTGAAGTATTTCAGCCCCGACACCAACCTTTCCGCGCTCGAACAAGAGCTCGCCAAGACGCAGGACGCCAAGCTTGAGGAGAACCTCGCGAAGTGGGCCGACGTCGCGGACGATGTCAACGACGACGAGACGCCGCGCTCTTAGCCGACGCAGAACCTAACGCGCTGGCTAATTGGTGCGAAGTGCGTCAAGGCCCGCGATGAGCGCCCGAAGTGCCGCGTTGAAGCGTTTTTCGTAATCCAGCGCATCGGCATCGTCGAGTGCAGCGGCGAGCAGAGGAAACTTCTCGTTTCCGGCTTCAGCGAGGGTGAGTTTCATGTCATCCCAGTATTCGATACCCGTGTCGGCAACCGAGGCCTGTTGTAGCTCTCGTCGGCTTACGGCAGATTGCACGAATTCGTTGACCGAACGAGACGCCCACATGGCTGTTGTGAGATCGAAGCCGCTTCGTGTGGCCACCTGCAGTTGAACCTCATAGGCATGCAGAAGTGCGGGCATGGCATGACCCCGCGTGATGGCCACCTGTGCAAAACCGGGTGACGACGTCAGAAGTTCTTTCAAGCCCAGCGCGACGTCGAAAATCCACTCAGCCCACGGTCGCCCGTCATCGACCGGACTCGTGTACGACTCGAGAATCTCCTCGCCGATCACCGCAACCAGTTCGTCGCGGTCGGCAACGTACTTGTAGAGAGCTTGGACACTGACCCCCAACTTCTCGGCCACGGCACGGAAAGTCAGGTTTGCCAGGCCTACCTCGAGGCCGGCGGCAATTACCTCTTCGCGACTGATTCTCGGGGGGCGCCCGCCGCGGCTCTTTCGCACAGCCGCATCCGATGGGTCAGTCGCGCCGAGCGTGGTGGCACCCGGATCGACCCCCTGGCGACTCATCATGCCGAAAGCCTAACCGAATGCTCGCTGGCACTAGGGCCGAGAAATGAGCGCTCGCTTGACATAAATCTTCCAGAGTCCTTGACGGGTCCGGTGCTGCTCCATATTATTACGGTAGTTAGTTAATATGCCTCACTAACTTGATCCCA
>CAIVOR010000154.1 GCA_903907615.1 uncultured Microbacteriaceae bacterium
CGCTCTCGAAATCGTGGCGAAACGCTCAACAGATACTCGACGTCGCCAACCTCGTGGCCCGGCCCCTCCCCAAAAATGTGGCTGACTCCGCTACGCCCTTCGAACTGGAGGCAGGAAAAGGCCATCAGGGCACGGTCGACGTCATCTTCCCGCTGACCATCACGGATGAAGCTCAGGCCGTTGCTCAGTGGTTTGGTCGCAAGTTCGCGGAATGGCCCGCCGACAAAAAACGCCCCACGGCCGCAGTGCTCACGCGAAAGACCGCCGATCTGGCCCACTTCAAGGCCGCTTTGGACCAGGCGGGTATCGCCACACACGTGCTGGGGTTGGGCGGCCTCCTCATGGAGCCCGTCATCGTGGACATCGTCAGTACACTTCGCGTGATGCACGACACCCGGGCCGACAGCCAGTTGATCCGACTCCTCGCCGGTGCTCGATGGCAGATTGCGCCGCGCGACCTTCGCGCACTCAAGTCGACGGCCCGCTGGCTCTCCGAGCGCGACCACCGTCTCCAGCGATTGAGCAAAGAGGTGCGCGCATCGTTGAAGGAGTCGGTGTCGGCGTCCGACGGCCAGAGCCTGATTGACGCGTTGGACTTCATCACCACGGCCACCGATCCCACACACCGCGCGTTCGCGAGCCTCAGCGCCGTGGCATTCGAGCGCATGCAGCACGCGGGGCGGGTGATCGCGCGTCTGCGTCGTCACGCCGGAATGAACCTGCGCGATCTCGTGCGACTCGTGATGTCTGAAATGAATCTCGACGCTGAACTCGCGGCCAATGATCGCCTCACCGCTGGCGACGCGAGCGTTGAGACGTTCCTCGATACCGTGTCGGCCTTCATTGCGACCGACGAAAACCCCACGTTGGGAGCGTTCCTCTCGTGGCTCGACGACGTCGAGCGGCGCGAGCGGCTGAGCCCGGCCGAAGAGCCGCCCGAGGGCGACGTGGTTCAGTTGCTCACCATTCACGGCTCCAAAGGATTGGAATGGGACTTCGTCGCCGTGGGGCGCATGATTGCCGATGAGAAGGGCACCATCACCACCAACACGGAGAAGTGGACCGACCTGGGCACGCTCCCTGAGCAATTGCGCGCCGATAAAGCTGACCTGGGAACCCTGTGGCGCTTTGAACACGCGAAGGATCAGATCGACCTCGAAGAGTTATACGAGGAATATCTCGATTCGGCGCGTTCCCGCTACGAGACGGGGGAGCGGCGGCTCGCCTATGTGGCGCTCACCCGGTCGGCCCACGATATGTTGCTCAGCGGTTCGTGGTGGGCATCGGGCAAAAAGCTGAGGCGGCCAAGCCCCTACCTTGTCGAAATTGACGAGGCCGAGTTGGCGGCAAACAGGCTGCCCGAGGAACCCATCGACACCGAGAACCCGTGGGATCCCCACGCCGAGTCGATTGTGTGGCCGCTTCCTCCGCTCGGGGCGCGCGAACCGCGCGTGCGAGCCGCGGCCGCGCTCGTGCGTGCCACGTCGTCGGAAGCGTCCGATTCGCGCGGAGCGAGTTCGCTGGCTTCCGATATCGAGCTGCTCATCGCCGAGCGGGACGCCCGACTCACCGCTGAGACGCGCACCCCTCTGCCACAGCGTATTCCCGCGTCGGCGTTCAAAGACTTTGTGGCGGCCGGTCTGGCCCTCAGCAACACCGCGCCCCCATCATCCGCCACCCGCGCGGGAGCACCCGTGCCACCCGTCGGTCCGCTCGGCCGTCCACTGCCGCAGCGCCCCTACCGAGCCACCATGCTGGGCACTCTTTTCCACTCGTGGGTCGAGAATCGTGTCGTGCGCGGAGACTCACCCACACTCTTTGACCTCGAAGACACCGACGCCGACGGGTTCTCCTCTGAGACCGAATTCGGTGTCGACACCCTCGATGCCTCGGATGCCGCCGCTCTGGCAGACCTGCAGCGCACCTTTGAGTCATCGCCGTGGGGCAATCGACAACCCGTTGACGTGGAGATTGAAATTCATCTTCCGCTCGGCCCGAACGTCGTGGTCTGCAAACTCGACGCCGTGTATCGCGCGGACGGCGCGGAAGCACACGCTCCGAAGGACCCGAATTCCCGGTACGAAATCGTTGACTGGAAGACCGGCAAGGCGCCTCGCGACGCCGCCGACCTGGCCGTCCGGGCGTACCAGCTCGCTCTCTATCGAGCCGCCTACGCGGCCTACACGGGCATTGCGGAAGAAAACATCGACGCGGCGTTCTACTTCGTTGCCGACGACGTCGTCATCCGACCGGAACGAGTGCTGAGCTACCGAGAGCTCGAAGACCTGTGGGTCGGCCTGTTGAGCACCGCGGACTAGTCGCGAGCGGGAGGTGCCACGTCGAGCATCCGCTCAACGTCGGTAACCGTCATGATCGGCTCGGTGCCCACGCCCACAGAGTTGACGGGCTCGGCCTCGATCGTGGCCACGAGACGCTCCATCATGCTGTTGGCGTCTTCGACGATCTCCGTGTTTTTCTCCCGCACAGA
>CAIVOR010000155.1 GCA_903907615.1 uncultured Microbacteriaceae bacterium
AAAAAGCGACTGGGGGGACGCGTGAACGCAATCGAAGGTTTTGCCTTTGAGACGGCATGGGTCTTGCCCATCGCCCTCGTGCAGTTTGTTGTGGTGAGCCAGGTTGCCGGCATTGGACTCTTCGACCTCGGTGGGTGGCACGCCACACTCATGATGTTTTCGGGGGTCCTCACCGCGATACCGCTCCTGCTCTTCGCCGCCGGGGCCAAACGACTCCCCCTGTCGGTCATCGGGCTGATCCAGTTCTTTACCCCGGTGAGCAGTTTTCTTTTGGGCATCTTCTTCTTCCATCAGGTCATGCCGCCTCTCGAATGGGCCGGATTTGTCCTCGTGTGGTGCGCCCTCGTTCTGCTCACCACCGACATGCTGCGGCAGGCGCGCAAGCGGGGCGGACGAGGCAAGGCCGCCCGCGGCAATAGGGTGGAAGAAATACCCGAGCCATTACCCGAATAGGAACCGCATGCCACGTCGTTTGCTGATTGCCTCGGGCCTCGTTGTGGCCATGGCCGCGATGACAGGTTGCGCCTCAGCCGGGACGGTCATGCCCACGCCGACGCCTGTCGCCACACCGCTCGGTGACAAGACGCTCAACATTGTGGACCTGCTTGAGACCGCGGGAGATTTGTCCGCCTTCGCACCGGCCCAAGAGGCGGGCACCGAACTCGCCGCTCGCGAAGTAAATGATGCCGGTGGTGTGCTCGGAGGCCTCGTCATGATCTGGCACCGGGCCGACACTCTTCCGGCGACGCTCACGGAGGCCGCCGGTGCGGTGAAGGCCGATGCCGCAATTGTGGCGGCAAATCCGACCGCAGCCACGAGCCTGCTCGAAATAGCGACCACGGCGAAGGTAGCCCTCCTCGCAATCGGCACGGACAAGAACATTGCCGAACCCACGGTGAAGCCGTATCCGGATGCCAGCGCCCCGGGCGGAGTCGCGTCGGCCAAGCCCACTGCGAAGACGACCACGTCGGCTAGTGCCGGTGCGGCGACACCTGCGGCGAAGACTGAAAGCACCACCGCGGCCCGTAAGGCCGGTGCACCCGCTGTGCCCACTGCGGAATTCATCACGCGACTTAAGTCCTCAAACCCGTTCCTGACGGAGTTCACCTACGGCGCCGAAAGCTACCAGCTCGTGATTGCCCTCGCTCTGGCAGCAACGGTGGCCAACGATGACGCCGGCCCGTCGCTCATTCGTGGCCTCGAGCAGGTGACCACGGGTGACGTGGTGTGCACCGATTTCGCCGAGTGCCTCACGGTCCTCAAGGACAACCGCGCCATCAAGTACGTCGGCCCCGCGGGCCGCATGGCATATGACGCGCGTGTGGGCATCGTCACGTTCGGGCCTTAACATTAGGTACTGAGGCGAAACGCTCGAGATACGGAGAATCATGGCTGAGGCCGATCCCTTTGGTTTTGTAGGACTCACCTATGACGACGTGCTCTTGCTCCCGGGTTTGACCGACGTCATCCCTTCGGATGCCGACACCACGTCGCGTGTCACGCGCCGGATCAGTGTGGCCCGGCCGCTCGTCTCGAGCGCCATGGATACCGTGACTGAATCGCGCATGGCCATCGCCATGGCCCGCCAGGGTGGCCTCGGTATCGTTCACCGCAATCTGTCGGTTGAAGATCAAGCGGGCCAGGTCGACAAGGTGAAGCGCTCGGAGTCGGGCATGATCACCAACCCGGTCACCACCACGGTTGAAGCTACGGTTGCCGACGTCGACGCCCTGTGTGGCCAGTTCCGCGTGAGCGGTCTTCCCGTCATCGATGCCAACGGTCTGCTCGTGGGAATCGTGACCAATCGCGACATGCGATTTGTGCCGGATGCCGACAAGCCCAACATCACCGTTCGCGAGATCATGACGCACGAGAATCTCGTGACCGCGCGCGTGGGAGTGAGCCGCGAAGAGGCCATGTCGCTGCTGGCCAAACACAAGATTGAAAAACTGCCCATCATCGACAAAGACGGCAAACTCACCGGGCTCATCACCACCAAAGACTTCGACAAGTCGGAGATGTACCCGGATGCCACCAAGGACGACGCGGGACGACTGAGCGTGGGTGCGGCCATCGGTTTCTTTGGCGATGCGTGGGATCGCGCCACCCTGCTTCTCGACGCAGGTGTTGATGTGCTTGTCGTGGACACGGCCAACGGAGAGAGCGCGGGCGTGCTCGACATCATCCGCCGCATCAAGAAGGACAAGGCCTTTGCCGGTGTCGACGTGATTGGTGGCAACATTGCCACGCAGTCCGGCGCGAAGGCACTCATCGATGCCGGTGCCGACGCCATCAAGGTGGGCGTGGGTCCGGGTTCCATCTGCACGACGCGCGTGGTTGCCGGTGTGGGTGTGCCACAGATCACGGCCATTTACGAAGCGGCCAAGGCGGCCGGCCCCAAGGGCATCCCCGTCATTGCCGACGGCGGCCTGCAGTATTCCGGTGACATCGCCAAGGCGCTCGTTGCAGGTGCCGACTCTGTCATGCTCGGCTCACTCTTTGCCGGTTGCGATGAGAGCCCCGGCGATCTCGTGTTCGAGGGTGGCAAGCAGTACAAGATGTACCGCGGCATGGGCTCACTCGGTGCGCTGCAGACGCGCGGGGAGCGCACCTCATACTCGAAAGACCGCTACTTCCAGGCCGATGTGCCCAGTGACGACAAACTCATTGCCGAAGGCATTGAGGGTCGCGTGGCGTATCGCGGACCGCTCGCGGCCGTGGCCTACCAGCTCGTCGGTGGCCTCCGTCAGACCATGTTCTACGTGGGTGCACGCACGATTCCCGAACTCAAGACCAAAGGCAAGTTCGTGCGCATCACGCCGGCCGGCCTC
>CAIVOR010000156.1 GCA_903907615.1 uncultured Microbacteriaceae bacterium
CGCAAGCGCCTCGTGACCGATTCGCCACTGACGATCATGGCCGACGAGAGCGTACCCTCACTCGGCGATGTGGCGCGCGAACTCACGAACGGCGGAGCCTCGGCCATCAGCATCAAGACCGCTCGCACGGGCTTCTCCGAGTCCCAGAAGATCCTCGGGCTGTGTGAGGGGATGGGCGTCGACGTCATCATGGGAAACCAGATCGATTCGATGTTGGGGTCGGCGGCGACGGTGGCCTTCGGCGCTGCTTTTCAGCACTCTTCCTACCGGGCGGCGGAACTGTCGAACTTCATGGAGTTTGGCGACTTCCTCATCACTGAGCCTCTCGTCATCGCAGACGGCCGCGTCGCTGCGCCACAGAACCCCGGCCTCGGCGTGACGCTCGACACCGACAAATTGAACGCGTACCGTCTGGACAAGGAGTAATCGCGATGCTTTTCCTCGTCAACATGGTGGTCACCGTGCCACGCGATGTGCCCACCGATCAGTGGGACGCGCTCGTCGCCACCGAGAAGGCCTACGCGCAAGAACTGCAGCGCTCAGGCCAGTGGGCCCAACTGTGGCGCGTGGTGGGCCAGTACGCGAACTACTCCATCTTTGACGTCCCCGGAAATGACGAGCTGCACGAGCTGCTCGCCAGCCTGCCGCTCTTCCCCTACATGACCCTGACGGTCACCCCCCTCGCCGCGCATCCCTCGCGCATCTAAATCCACAATCACCACTCATTACCCCACAACAACGCAACTAAGGAGAAAACAATGACTGACGACAGTTACGCAGCAGAGACCGCGGCCAAGGCCGCGGCTTCGGGGGCAGCCGCCACCGAAGGGTTCTTGCAGCGTGCCACGAAGGCCAATGTCACCGTCGACACGGCCCGCATCAACCGCATCGCCACGAAACTCGTCAAGGCCCTCAATGACGTGGCAGCCGAAGAAGAAGTGACGTACGACGAGTACAACATCTTCAAGGCGTGGCTCATCAAAATGGGCACCGATGGCGAGTGGCCACTGTTCTTGGACGTCTGGCTCGAGCACACCATCGAGACGGTGCACAACTCGAAGCGCCAGGGCAGCAAGGGAACCATTGAGGGCCCCTACTATGTCCCCAACGCTCCTGAGGCCGCCTCTCCCGCGACCATCGCCATGCGCCCCGACGAACCGGGTACGCCGCTCAAGTTCCACGGCCAGGTCACGGCAGTAGGTGGTGCCCCCATCAAGAACGCGCAGATCGAACTGTGGCACGCGGATGACCTGGGCTTCTACTCGCAGTTTGCCCCGGGTCTACCCGAGTGGAACCTTCGCGGCACAATCGTCGCCGATGACGAGGGAAACTTTGAGATCAACACTATTCAGCCCGCGCCCTATCAAATCCCCACCGATGGCGCGTGCGGACAGCTGATTGCTGCTGCCGGCTGGCACGCGTGGCGACCCGCCCACCTTCACCTGAAGGTGTCGGCTCCGGGATTCCACCTCATCACCACGCAGCTTTACTTCGAGGGCGACGACCACATTGCCGACGACGTCGCCAGCGCGGTGAAGCCCGAGCTCGTGCTCAACCCCAACAAGATTGACGGCGGAAAGAACGCCGAAGTGCGCTACGACTTCGTTCTCGACCCGGCCTAAGTTCCCGCGCCGGCTCCGAGTACGCAGCGATACCGGGGAGTCAGAAGTGCCCGTCACCGCATGCAGTGACGGGCACTTTCCTCGTCCCCAAAGGGTCATTTATTGGTGCGGTAGGCTGGGAATCAGAAGTGAGCGCACCCGCCAGAACTGGAGAATTCCGCATCGTGACCGATTCGACCATTGTCTATACGCACACCGATGAGGCTCCGGCACTGGCCACCGCTTCGTTTCTGCCGATCGTGCAGGCGTTCGCCTCGGCGGCCAACGTGTCGATCGAAACGCGCGACATTTCGCTGGCCGGCCGCATCCTTGCGTCCTTCCCCGAGCGCCTGACTCCGGCTCAGCGCGTGCCGGATGCGCTCAAGGAACTCGGCGACCTGGCGATGACTCCCGGCGCCAACATCATCAAGCTGCCCAACATTTCGGCCTCGATTCCCCAGCTCAAGGGCGCCATTGCCGAGTTGCAGTTGCAGGGCTTCGACGTGCCCGACTTTCCGGACGACGCCACCACCGACGACGAGCGGGAGGCTCGGGCGCGCTACGACCGCATCAAGGGCAGCGCCGTCAACCCCGTGTTGCGCGAGGGGAATAGCGATCGGCGCGCACCACTTTCGGTCAAGGCCTACGCCCGCAAGCACCCGCACGTGAACAAGCCGTTCCCCGCGGGCTCGAAGACACGCGTGGCAACAATGGGACACGACGATTTCTTCTCAAACGAGAAGTCCGTGGTGATGGCCGCAGACGACACCCTGACCATTCGCCACACGGCAACCGACGGAACCGAGACGGTGCTCAAGTCCGGCCTCGCTGTTCTCGCGGGCGAGATCGTGGACGCCACGTTCCTGTCGGTCTCCGCGCTCGATGAATTTCTCGCAGAGACGCTGAAATTGGCAAAGGCTGACAACGTTCTCTACTCGGTGCACCTCAAAGCGACCATGATGAAGGTCAGCGACCCCATCATCTTTGGCCACGTTGTTAAGACGTTCTTCGCCGGCGTCTTTGCCGAGCACGGTGCCGCTCTCGAGGCTGCCGGACTCACCCCCAACGACGGACTCGGATCGATTCTGGCGGGCCTCACCGAGGTGGCTGGGGGCGAGACCATTGCGGCCGAGTTCACTGCCGCCATCACCGCGGGTCCGCGCCTGAGTTACACCAACAGCGACAAGGGCATCACCAACCTGCACGTGCCATCGGACGTGATTGTCGACGCCTCCATGCCGGCCCTTGTCCGAAACGGGGGCAAGCTGTGGGGCGTGGACGGCGCAGAGGACGACACGATTGCCGTTATTCCCGACTCGTCCTACGCCGGCGTGTATCAGGCCACCATCGATGACGTCATTGCCAACGGACCGCTGGATCCGGCCACCATCGGAACCGTTCCCAACGTGGGTCTCATGGCGCAGGCCGCCGAAGAGTACGGCAGCCACGACAAGACATTCGAGATGGCTGCGGCCGGTCGGGTGGATGTCCTGAACGCCGCTGGCGAGGTGCTCATTACGCACGAGGTCGGCACAGGCGACATTTGGCGTGGCACGCAGACCAAAGACATTCCCATCCGCGACTGGGTCAAGCTGGCCGTTTCTCGGGCACGCGCCACGGGATCGCCTGCCGTGTTCTGGCTCGACGAACGCCGAGCACACGATGCGCAAATCATCGCCAAAGTAAAGCACTACCTCACCGAACACGACACCTCGGGTCTCACCATCGAAATCATGGAGCCGGCCGCAGCAACCCTGTACTCGCTCGGCCGTATTCGCAAGGGCGAAGAGACCATCTCGGTAACGGGTAACGTCCTGCGCGATTACCTGACCGACTTGTTCCCCATCCTCGAGGTGGGCACAAGCGCCAAGATGCTCTCCATCGTCCCGCTGCTGGCCGGTGGTGGCCTGTTCGAAACGGGTGCCGGTGGCTCAGCTCCCAAGCACGTGCAGCAGCTCGTTGAGGAGAACTTCTTGCGCTGGGATTCGCTCGGCGAATTCTTCGCCATCGCGGCATCACTAGAGCACCTTGCTCAGACGACCGGCAACAAGAAGGCTCAGGTCCTCGCCGACACGCTCGACCGCGCCACGGGAACGTTCCTTGAGCAAGACCGATCACCGGGTCGCAAGGTCGGCGCCATCGACAACCGCGGGAGCCATTTCTACCTCGCGCTCTATTGGGCGCAGGAACTCGCGACGCAGACCGACGACGCTGCCCTTGCAGCAACGTTCGCTCCGCTCGCCACTTCACTCGGTGCCGGCGAGGAGCAGATTGTTGCCGAGCTCATCGCGGTTCAGGGCAAGCCCGTCGACATCGGCGGTTATTACCACCCCAACGTTGAGCTTGTGGAGGCGGCGATGCGCCCCTCGCCCACTCTCAACGCCGCGATTAGTTCGCTCGCCTAGGCACGCATGAGGCGAGCCGGGGGGACAACGCGCCTGGTTGTTGTGGTCGCCGCGCTTGTCGCGGGGATTCTCGGTTCTGCTGTGCCGAGCGTGCAAGCGGCGACCTCAGAACCGGCAACCACAGAACCTGTGACACTTCGTCAGGTGGGGCACGGAGACAATCCGCTCCGTCAGGGCACAAGTCACCTCTTCATTAACTCCGACCTCGCCTTCAGCGGGGATTTCGCTATCGCGGGAAATCACGACGGATTTAGTGTGTGGGACATTTCCCAGCCCGAGCAACCCGCGCTCGTGAGCGCCGTTTCGTGTGCCGGCAGCCAAGGAGACGTTTCCGTAGTGGGAAACTTGGTCGTTCTCTCCGTTGATGACACGATGTCGTCGGATCGGTGCGATGCCGGGAGAGTTTCCGAGACCCAGCAAAACTGGGAGGGCATTCGTATCTTTGACATCTCGAATCCGGCCCAGCCCGTCTACGTGAAGAGCGTGCAAACCCGATGCGGGTCTCACACCAACACGGTCGTGCCAACGGCAGACCCGAATGTCGTGTTCGTCTATGTGGACGCCTACAGTCGCGGACCCTCACGAAACTGCGTCGGGGTGAACCCACTCC
>CAIVOR010000157.1 GCA_903907615.1 uncultured Microbacteriaceae bacterium
ACGTTGGGGTGGGCAAGGCGGGCAGCCGATCGCGCTTCTTGAATAAAGCGAGTGCGAAAGGCGCTGTCGTCGGCGAGATGGCCGTGCATAATTTTTACGGCGACCTGACGCTCGAGCCGCAAATCGGTGGCCAGATAGACGGTAGCCATGCCGCCGCGAGCGATGCGCGAATCGACCTGATATCTGCCGTCGATGAGACGACCGATCATCGCATCCGCATCCGACTGTGCCACAAGCCAAATCCTACGAAAGCAGCACTAGATTTGCCGGGTGAAACACCGGGACTTAGGCGAGTGCCGCGATTTCGCTCATGACCTGCGGGTTGGGAACAACGAGGCGCTGACCAACGATGAGTCGGCTCGTTTTGCCGAGTCCGTTTGCCGACATGAGAGCTCGGGGTTGAACGCCGTGCCCGCGGGCGATGGCTTCGAGCGTGTCGCCCGTCTTCACCCGATAACGCACGAGGTTGTCAATGCGGTCGTGCTCGGCCGTACCCGACGTGGTGCGGGGGATGTCGAGACGTTGACCGGCGAAGATGAGTGTTCGCCAGCTCAGTCCGTTTGCGGCCAGAAGTTCCACCGAGGATACGCCAAACGAGGCGGCTATGGCGGCGACGGTGTCGCCCTCGAGGACCTCGTACGTGCCATTCCGCGCCAGAACTCGTGACGTTGTCGCGGGGGAACTCGTCCGAGGGGTTTGTGGGGCGACACTCTCGCCGTCGATGTCGGGCTGAGGAGCCGGCTCAGAATCGTATGCTTCCGCGTTGATGCCAAAGATCAGGCTGGTCACTGTAGCCACAGCAGTGGGGATGACGAGCAGGGAACTGCGACGACGCGCGCGAGCGGTGCGGGGCATGCGCGTCTCCTTCCGGCCGGTTTATCTCAGGTTGAACCTGAAACTTTAAGTTCACGCGGTATGCATTTATCTAGACTTTAGACTCACCCGGTATGCATTTAGGCAATTTCCTCAATCGGCGTGTCGTGGCGAGCGGTTGATGAGAGACGGGCGGGCATGGCAGAGTGGGGACGTGGCAGCAACATCACCGGAGTGGCTTACCGTTCCCGACCTGGTTGACCTTCTCAACCTCCCGCAGAGTCGCGTTCGCCGACTGATCGAAGACCGGCATCTCCTCGCGGTGCGTCGCGACGGAATTCTCTGTGTTCCCGCCTCATTTGTGAGAGACGGTGAACCGCTCCCTGAGTTGCGGGGCACCCTGCACTTGTTGGCGGATGCCGTGTTCAGCGACGACGAGGCCGTGGACTGGCTCTTGAATGTCGATGACAGTTTGGGCTGCCCGCCTATCGATGCCTTGCGAGCTGGTCGCAAGACCGAGGTACGCCGGATTGCCCAGGCGCTCGCCTAGGCGGACCGCTCTGTGACAATGTGAGCGATGTTGGCCAGCGCGTCGCGCACCTCGTCGGAAACCGGAACGGCTGCGAGTGCAGTGTGCGCGAGTTCGAGGTGCTCGGCGATCATTCGTTCAACCGCCTCTTCAGCTCCCACGTTGCGAAGGGTCATCTGAATTTCTGAGACGCGTGACGGGGACAGGTGGTCGTCACCCAGGCCGGCAAGTGCCGTGGTGGCATCGCCGAGCCGGGCCTCTGCGATGGCAATGAGTGCCGTGCGCTTTCCCTCGCGGAGGTCGTCACCGACGGGTTTGCCCGTCTGCTTCTCGTTTCCAAATACGCCCAGTAAGTCATCGCGAAGCTGAAACGCGATGCCGAGGGGGAGTCCAAATTTCGATAGTCCCGCGAGGGTTGCCTCGTCGGCACCAGCTAGTGCGGCACCAATGCGCAGCGGGGCTTCAATCGAATACTTAGCCGACTTGTAGGTGACCACGCGGATGGCTCGCTCGAGGGCGTTGTCTCGGGCGACCACCGGCCAGGCGACTTCCTCGACGATGTCGAGGTATTGACCTACCGTCACGTCACGACGCATGTTGTTGAACTCGGCGCGAGCTCGTCTGCCGACCGGCCCCTGTCCCGCGATCCCGGCGGTAATGAGCTCGTCGCTGAAAGCGAGCAGGAGATCGCCAAAGAGGAGTGCTGAGGACACCCCAAATCGATCGGCGTCACCCGCGAAACCGCTGCGCCGGTGCATGGCATCGAACGCACGGTGGGCCGCGGGCTTGCCGCGTCGGGTGTCCGAGCGATCCATGATGTCGTCGTGCACGAGCGCGGCTGCGTGGAAGAACTCCAGGCCGACAGCGACATCGATGGCGTTCTTCTCGTTGGGGCTGCCTTCTGATCCCGCTCCGGCACTGGCAAAGCCCACAAGTGTGCAAATCGCGCGAAACCGCTTGCCTCCGGTGAGGAACGTTCGAGTTTGCTCAATGAATACCTCGGCTTCGGCGCCCATGTGGGACAGCGAATCCTCGGCATCGGCAATAAACGAGGCGATTCGTTCGTTGGTCGCAACTACCCAATTCTCGGCATTCAGCACTTTCCTACCCTACCTAGGGCGCGAGGGGTTACACTTCTTGTCTGAGCACAAAAGAGCCTGAAGGGGAGGTGCACCGTGCCATTATCTGAACACGAACAGCGTCTCCTCGATGAGATGGAGCGCAACCTCTACGGAGGAACGTCTGATGTCCACTCGGCCGGATCTGCCGTGCGTCCGTCTTACCGGTCCCTGGCACTGGGTGTCATTGTCGCCGTCGTGGGCATTGCCACCCTCATCGTGGGGGTCACCAGCCAACTCATCATTCTGGGAGTGGTTGGATTTGTCGTCATGTTTGTGGGGGTCCTTCTCGCCGCCCGACCAGGCAAGCAGGGAACGTCCTCGACAAAGAAATCACAAACTCAGAGTCGCACTCGCTCGCGGTCGAGCTTTATGCAGCGCATGGAACAGCGTTGGGACAACAATCAACAAGATCGCCGATAGACACGGCGTAATTCAGTAACTTCCCGGTCCGGCTTCTGCCGGGCCTTTTTTTGTCTCGCCTTCGGCCCGTCAGCGGCATTGGTGGGTGACGTGCGCGTACAGTGCGGCCGCGTTCGCTCAATTCCCTCCACCGTGAAACAATTGAAAAATAAACAGTTTTTCGGAGATTTTTTGCAGAAAATGCCTAGATAGGTAGATTTGTGGAAGATTGTGGAGTAAAGTGGAGGAGTAGTCCTCGACAGGCCGTGTGATCAAGGAGGTGCGCACCATGTTTCTGGGAACCCATGCGCCCAAACTTGACGACAAGGGCCGCGTCATTCTTCCGGCCAAGTTCCGCGCCGAACTCGCCTCGGGCCTCGTCCTCACGCGCGGTCAGGAAAACTGCCTTTACGTTTTCAGCGAGTCCGAGTTTGGTGAACTCAACGAACGCATTCGTCAGGCACCGGTGACCAGTCGAGCGGCCCGCGACTTCTTGCGCGTATTTCTTTCCGGCGCGAGCGACGAAACGCCTGACGCGCAAAATCGGATCACCATCCCTCAGGTCTTGAGGGACTATGCCGGACTGCGTCGCGACCTCACTGTCATTGGAGCCGGCAACCGCATCGAAATCTGGGACGCCAATGCCTGGGCGACCTATCTGGCCGAACACGAATCAGCCTTCGCCAACACCTCGGAGGAGGTGATCCCCGGACTGTTTTAGCCACAGCGGCAGACTCCCCGCCATTGCTCCCTGAGACACCTTCCCCGGTAGCAGGTCGACATGGAGGGGGATCCGCCCCGGTGGATAGACCACACGGAACCGATATGGACATTCGCGAGATTCACATCCCCGTCATGAAAGACAGAGCCCTTGAACTCCTCGGTCCGGCCCTCACTGGTGAGGGAGCCGTGGTTATTGATGCGACTCTCGGTATGGGCGGGCACAGCGAGGCGCTGCTTGAAGCCTTTCCCGCCGTGCGCCTCATCGGACTTGACCGTGACGGTGACGCATTGGCCATTGCGCGCGAGCGATTGAGTCGATTCGCGTCGCGCATTCATCTGGTCCACTGCGTGTACGACGAGATTGCTGAGGCGTGGCGCGGTTCCGGCTGGCCGGCTCCACGGGGAATCCTCTTTGATTTGGGAGTTTCGTCGCTTCATCTCGATGAGAAGGAGCGCGGATTCGCCTACGCGCAGGATGCGCCACTAGACATGCGCATGAACGCTGAGGAGGGCGTGACCGCTGCCGACATTCTGTCCGGGTA
>CAIVOR010000158.1 GCA_903907615.1 uncultured Microbacteriaceae bacterium
ACGGCACGTAACGCCGATGAGTGGCTCGATGTTGCCAGCCAGAGTTTTGTGCCGCTGACATTTCAGCGTGTGGCGAGCTCGTTCAATGCCGAAATGGATTGGCGCACGCTGAGCGATCAGGTGAGTATCGCGGGCATCAGTTCGCAGGCCATCGTGATCGATCGCACGGAGCGGCTCGCTGCTCACGCCGTGAGTGACGATATCCACATCTCACTTCAGGTGAATGCGCGCGGTTCGGTGGTTCAGGGCAATAACGTCTCCACGGTCAGCCCCGGCTCCGTCACGCTCACCGAAACAAACCGACCCTTTACCCTCAACTACATCGAACCAAACCAGCGACACATTGTGCTGCAAACGAGTCGGCAGGCGCTGGGTGTGAGCGACGAGGTGCTGCACCACGCGGCGGGCCGCCACCTCTCCGGACTCAACCCGGCGCGCGACGCCTACGTGTCGCTCGTCACCTCGTTCATGGCCCAGCGCTCGCCCGTCTCCGAGGAAGGGGCCGCCGAGATGTCCGCCCTCGTTACCTCGCTGGCGTCGGCCATGTTGCGCTCCGCGTGGGAATCAGCGCCCGCACTGCCCAGTTCCGCCGAGGCGATGCACGTGGCCATGGTGTCCTTCATCCGTGTGCACGTGCGCTCGCCGTTCCTCTCACCCGAAACGGTTGCCAAGGCGCACTTTGTGTCACGGCGCAGACTCTACGAAATCTTTGAGGCATCGGGTGAATCGCCGGCAGACACCATTCGTCGTGAGCGCATCGAGTGTGCCAAATTCGAGTTGAGCGACCCGGGTCGTGCCACCACCTCGATTGCCGACATCGCCTTTGAGCTCGGGTTCAGCGATGTCACCACGTTTACGCGCGCCTTCCGGCGCTACGTCGGATGCACGCCGAGCGAGTGGCGTTTTGGCGAACGCTCGGCCCGGGCGTAGGCGCCTCACGCGCCAACTAAACTTGGAGCATGCCTCTCGCGCCACGTCCTGTTGATATCCCCAAGATTCCTCGCGCGCTCAAGTTTTACCAGGTGTGTTCTTTCATCACGGGATCGTTCTTGCTGCTTCTCGTTGTCGAAATGGTTCTGCGCTACGGCTTTGGTTACTACGTCGAATTAGCCGGCCCCTACGGCTTCATCTGGCTCGTGCCTCACGAGGAGGTGACCGCGGTCAACCTCTCGATTGTGGTGGTGACAATCCACGGGTGGCTTTATGTGGTCTACCTGATCTCGTCGTACCTGATCTGGACATACATGCGCTGGACATATGGGCGACTCTTTGTTCTCGCGCTCGGTGGCATCATTCCGCTTCTGTCGTTCTTTCTTGAGGGCATCAATACTCGCCGCGTGGCCGACTTCTTGGCCAAAACCCCGCCCGCACAGGTGGCAACATGAGCGACCCCCGCCCCGTTCTTGTTGTCGACTTTGGTGCGCAGTACGCGCAGCTGATTGCGCGGCGCGTGCGCGAGGCCGGCGTGTACTCAGAGATTGTCCCGCACGCGATTTCGGCGGCGGAGGTGTCGGCCAAGAACCCGGCGGCGATTGTGCTGAGCGGCGGACCCTCGAGCGTTTACGAGCCCGGCGCTCCGTCGCTCGACGCCGGCATCCTTGACCTCGGCATTCCGGTGTTTGGTATTTGCTACGGTTTCCAGTCGATGGCCGCGGCTCTCGGCGGCACGGTCGCACAGACGGGCGGACGCGAATATGGCGCAACGCCCATGCACCTCGCCGCTGGCGAACATCCGCTCGTGGCCGGCCAGCCCGTCGACCAAACGGTATGGATGAGTCACGGCGATCAGGTGGCCACGGCGCCCGCCGGTTTTGACGTGGTTGCGTCGACGGA
>CAIVOR010000159.1 GCA_903907615.1 uncultured Microbacteriaceae bacterium
ACGACGCAGCGAAAAGGACGGCCGACTTGTCATCGTTGCCCTCACCGCTGAAGGCAACGCACTCATGCAGCGCCTGATCCCCGAATTCAACACACACGAGTCAGAACTCGCCGCAGTCATTCCCGGATCACGACGCGACGAGATGGCCGATCACCTGCGGGCTATGACGACCTACGCTTTGTCCTCCGAGCAGTAGACCACCTCCCCTCGGAACGTTCACGACACGGCATTTTGGGACTTGTCCTCACCGTCAGGAAATCGTTAGTATACGAATGATTTCGCTCGAGGTCTGGCATTCAGCGAGGCCCCCGCGTCCTCGGCAGACCCGTCTTCACCGCCCGTCCTAGAGAAAGAGACCCGATGCTCAAGATTCATGTCGACATGGAAAAATGCCAGCACTACGGGCAGTGTGTCTTTGAGGCGCCCGCCGTCTTTCGCCTCAATGGAGAAGACAAACTCGAGTACGAAGCAACCGCCGACGATTCCGAGCGCGACAACATCCAACTGGCTATCGAGGTCTGCCCCATGCAGGCCATCAAGTTCGCCGAATAGATGCAGGGATGACTGACCCCGTCATCATCGTTGGGGGGTCGCTGGGTGGACTCCGAACCGCAGAATCCCTGCGGCGATCTGGCTACTCCGGGCCGATTCGCGTCTTTGGCGAAGAACCGCACGCGCCCTACAACCGCCCCCCGCTGTCGAAGGAAGTCCTGGCAGAGCGCGTTGATCATGCCGCTGTCGCTTTCCCCCAGGGAGACACGACAGCGGACGTCGAGTGGATCTTGGGAACGCGCGTTGACCATATCGACCTCGGACGCAACATCGTTAGGGACAATCGAGGCGAAGAACATTCGTATTCCGGCGTCGTTGTGGCGACGGGATTGCGTTCGCGCCACATGGACCTTCCCGCAATGCCCACCTCGGGCGTCCACTCGGTCAGGAGTCTCGATGACGCCATGGCGCTACGGGCTGTTCTGACGCCCGGTACTCGTATCGTCATCTACGGAGCGGGATTCATCGGATGCGAGGTTGCGGCCACAGCAAAAAAGCTGGGCGTTGATGTGATTGTGGTTGGCAAAGGACCGGTTCCCCTCTTACGGCCTCTCGGTGTCCAACTTGCCTCCGACATTCAAGCGCGACACGAGGCGCACGGCGTTAAGTTCTTCATGAACTCGAAAATCACTCGGGTCATTGGCGGCGATCGGGTCGAAAGCGTTCTGCTCGATAACGGCGTCGAGATCTGGTGCAATGCGTTTGTCGAGGCCATTGGCTCCGAACCCAACGTCGAATTGCTGCACGGGAATGATGTTGATATCGAGCACGGCATTCGAGTGGACGACAACCTCCGTATCACTCGCGCGGATGGGACTCCGTGGCCCAACGCTTTTGCCGTTGGGGATGTCGCGCGTTTCCCGATTCCCAGATTTTCCGACCGTGTTCGCAGAGTTGAGCATTGGAATATCCCCACCGAAATGTCACGAAAGGTAGGCAAGGTCCTCTCTGCGTCCCTGGCCGGTTCGGCAGAGCTCGAGGATGAGATCACGAAAGCCTTTGACCCCATTCCCACATTCTGGAGTGACCAGTTCGAATTGAGTCTGCTGGCCTATGGGCTGATCGATGAAGCCGACCGGGTTGAGCTTCTTGAGGGTCGCGAAAACGACGACTGCGTTTACGGCTACTTTTGTGGCGACGATTTAGTCGGGGTCTGCGGCGTGGGAATGCGCTCGGCGGTCATGGCCTATCGCTCGCGAGTGGGCCGCAAACCCGCATCTGCCTCCTGAAGTTTCGGCCGAGAAAAGAGAATCGGGGCCGCCCCCTTGCCTAGGGCGGCCCCGATTTGGCACTGGTCTACTTGAACGTACCCAGTGTGGCGGTGATTGTTTGCGGCTTGCCTCCGCGCACAATCACGAGGTCTGTTGTCGTTCCTGCGGCCAGACTACGAATTGATGCTGTGAGATCGCTGGAAGATGAAATCGGCACACCGTTGACCGAGGTGATGATGTCGCCCACCTTGATGCCAGCCTTTTCGGCGGCACCGCCAGCGACAACTTCCTTCACCACGGCGCCCACAGACGTACTGCCCTTTTGCGCTCCCTGGTCGCCCACGCTCGCTCCGAGCAGGCCGTGAGTGGCGACGCCCGACGCGATGATTTCCGACGAAATGCGCTTGGCGAGGTTAGACGGAAGGGCGAAGCCCACACCGATGTTTCCGGAGCTGGAACTTCCTGCGCTCGCAATGGCCACGTTGATGCCGATGAGTCGACCCTGGGCATCGAGCAGCGCTCCACCACTGTTTCCCGGGTTGATGGCCGCATCGGTTTGGATGACCGGAATGGCAATGGAGCCTTGGCTGGTCTGCGTCTGGCCCTGGCTCTGGCCCTGACCGAAGTCGAAGTTCCACAGGTCGCCGAGCCCGCCCTGGTCGGGGGTCGTGGAATTCTGATCGTCCGGAACGGCGCTGCTGCCGATCTGGATACTGCGGTTGAGCGCACTGACGATTCCGGTGGTCACGGTGCCCGCAAGTCCGAGGGGCGCACCCATGGCGATGGTGACATCGCCCACGTTGAGTTTGCTCGAGTCGGCGAATTCAATCGGCGTCCAGTTCGACACTCCGTCGACCTTGAGGACGGCGAGGTCGACCGTGGGATCGGTGCCCACCACTTGAGCGGTGAACAGCTGGCCGTGGCTGTCTTCAACCTGCAGCGTCGTGCTGTTGGTCGCGCCGTCGAGGGTCACCACGTGGTTATTGGTCACGATGTAACCGTCGCTCGACAGAATCACTCCGGAACCACTTCCCGAACCCGTGGAGCTCGTGACCTGAATCGTGACGACACTGGGTGACGCCTTGGCGGCCACGGCAGTGATGTCGTTGACCGTAGCGGCATTGTTGATGACCACGCCCTGCTGCGGGTTGACGGCCGCCGATTGCTGTGAGGGATTCTGCACAAGCAACACGGCGATGCCGGCGCCGGACGCGCCGCCCAATACGGCTCCGGCAACAAGTGCGGCCACGATGGGCACGACAAGGCGACGTGACCGGAAAGCGGTTGGTGCGGTTGATGCAGACGAACCTGTCGGCGATCCGCCAAAGGCCGGCGGAATGGTTGAGTTGCTGCTGGGACCCGTTGAGATCGTCGCACTGGTCGCTGCGGGGGAAGGCGGTGTTGCCGTTGCGCGTCGAGCCGTCGTCGGCTGTTCAGAAGTGTTTCGTTCTGCCATGGCCCGCTCACGGGCAGCCTTGGCGCGCGATGCGGTCGAATCGGAAGAAGTGGGTGGGACCGGTGTGATGTCCTCGGGTGATGGCGTCATGGGCAGATGCTCCTTTCAAGCACCCTCAGACTCACGCACAAAACTGTGCGTAACCTATGACGAATCTGAATGTGCTCTGGGAGTTTATCCGACTCGGCCGAAGGCCCCCGGACAGCCGGCAGAGCCAAGGACCTTCCCGCACGTGCTCGTCACGAGGGCACGATCGTACCGAGCCGTCACCAGGGTTACCGGCCCCGATGCTGCACTTACTTCTCCCGCAACGTCGTTCCACGCGTCCCCCGCAAATCGATAACTCACCCGATATACCGCCGCGACCGTGGCCGTGTAGGTTCCGGGCATCGCGAAGACGTGCGAGGTTGCCGTTCGAGCAAATTCGGCAGTTCCCAAAGCCTGCCAACTGGCACCGGGACTCGTGGTGCTGCCCACGGTGCCGTCGCCGTAATGCCAGTCGTAGCGCACGGGCGTGAAGGCCACCTCGACCGACCATCCCAGGACCATTCCGCTCACAACATGACGGCGGGCTCCCGCCAAGAAGTTCGTGGGCAAGCCGGCCACCGTCCAGCCGACAGGCTGCGTGGCAATGGTGGGGTTCTCGGGAACAAAGTGCTGCAGGTCTGACAGTTCAAGATCGGGCACGGCGTGCTGCTCAGGTGTGCCCGGGATGTCTGGTCGCGGGCAGTACCAGGGCCACTCGACAAAGAGCACGCACACGGCGAAGGTGACGTCACCGACGAAGACCGGGTACGGATCGGTGCCGAATCGAAAGGGGCCGTCATATCCACCGGGTGTCGCGGGAGTGCCCGGCTGACCCGGCTGACCCGGTATTCGGATGCCCGCCCAGATGTCAACGCCTCCGGGTGAGATTCCCGCGCCCTGACAGGCATTGCCGACCGCGCAGGTGGCGGCGAGGGCGGGGGTCGCCACGCCCGCGGGATTAAGTGCGAGGACACCCGCGACACCGAGTGAGATGAGAGACGAGAGCAGGATCGCGATGGCCCGTCTGCCCCGTGGCTGAGAGCGCTGGCGACGAGGATGCGTCACTCGTGGAGGTGACGCCGCAGGAGGCGACGTGTTCGTTGGTGACGCGTGAGTTTGCGGCGCGAGCGCGTGCAGCGTGTGAGTCTGGCGCGGACGGTGGGTCATCATCATGTCCGCGACGGTAACCGACGGCGAAACTCAGACGCTCGGCCTATCCACAGCGAGCTAGCGCGTGACTCCCAAGCGCGCCGAAATCGTATCGACGTCTTTGCCCATCTGCCAGATGAGGTCATCCAGTGAGTCGAATTTGAGCATGCCTCGGATGTAGTCCACGAATTCGATAACCACAATCTGACCGTATAGGTCGCCCGGTGGCACGATGCAGTGTGCTTCAACCACGCGATCGCGCTCGCCCTCGACGGTGGGATTCGTTCCCACGGAGATCGCTGCCGGATAACGCGTTCCCTCGGGCGTGATGAGCCAACCGGCATAGACGCCATCCGCGGGCATCAAGCCCGTCGCGGTGCGTGACAGGTTAGCCGTGGGGTAACCGAACTCTCGGCCCTTTTTCTCGCCGTGCACGACTTCGCCCTGCATGGCGTGCGTGCGTCCCAGCGCGCGGGCGGCGCTCGTGACATCACCGCCGATGATCAGGCGGCGGACCAGCGAGGACGAGATGCGGTCGCCCGACTCATCCGAAACATCGTCGATGACGACCACATCGAAGCCGTGGACGGTGGAGAGCTCGCGAAGCGTGTCAACAGATCCGCTGGCTTTGTTTCCAAACCTGAAATCCTTACCCACAATGACGCACCGGGCACCGAGTCCGTCGATCAGGATCTGGTCGACAAATTCTTGCGGACTCAGTTGAGCGAGTTCCTGAGTGAACGGCAGCAACAGACACGCTTCAACGCCGGTCATCCCAATGAGCTGGACTCGGCGATCTACTCCGGTGATGTCGGCCGGCACCGATTCGGGAGTGAACAGGCTCGCGGGATGCCGATCGAAGGTGACCACAACGGCGTGCAGACCGCGCTCTTCGGCAATTTGCTCAGCCCGTGAAATCATCTCCAGGTGCCCGCGGTGAACGGCATTGAATTTGCCGATGGTCACCACAGAGGGTCGCGTACCGTCGCCGAGTTCAGCCAGGGAGCGGGCGACGATCATGGGCGAC
>CAIVOR010000160.1 GCA_903907615.1 uncultured Microbacteriaceae bacterium
ATTCGCACCTACAACTTCCCGGAGAACCGCATCGCCGATCACCGCACGGGTTACAAGTCCTACAACCTTGACCAGGTCATGGACGGTGCTCTCGCGCCCGTCGTCGAGTCGTGCATCGCGGCCGATGAGGAGTCGCGTCTCGCCGCACTCAGTGAGTAGGTTCGTGACCGTGGACCCCATCCTTTTTTCCCGCCCGTTCCACTCGCCCGCCGAGATTGAGAATGTGGCGGCGGTTCTGGCCACGGACCACGTTCACGGCGACGGCCCCTTTACCGCGTCGGCTTCCGCAAGGTTGCGCGACCTGACGGGAGCGGCGCACGCACTGCTCACCAAGTCGGGAACACACGCCCTCGAGATGGCGGTTCGCCTCGTTGGTGTGCGCCCGGGTGACGAGGTCATTATGCCGAGCTTCACCTTCTCTTCCGGTGCCACGGCCATTGTGGCGGCCGGTGCCACACCGGTCTTCGTCGACATGGATCCTGCCACCGGCAACATCGCGGTCGATCAGATCGAGGCAGCCATCACCACTCGCACCCGCGCCATAGAGGTGATGCACTACGGCGGCGTCCCCGTCGATATGGCCGGAGTATTAGCACTGGCCGCTTCCCACAATCTGCGCGTGATTGAAGACAACGCTCACGGACTCGGTGTGGCCACCCCTGCAGGAGTGCTCGGCACTCTTGGCGATGTGGGCATCCAAAGTTTTCACGACACCAAGAACGTGCACTGCGGCGAAGGCGGCGCCGTTCTTTTTGGCACCGACGCCCTGACCGAACCCGCCGAGGTGATGCGCGAGAAGGGCACCAACCGCTCCAAGTTCCTGCGCGGTCAGGTCGACAAGTACACCTGGGTCGACTGGGGTTCGAGCTACCTGCCCTCCGAGCTCAACGCGGCCGTACTCGACGCACAACTAGCGTCGTTCGACACCATTCAGGCTGGCCGCTTCGGCGTGTGGAACGCCTACCGTGATGAGCTCGCCGAGTGGGCGAGTGCCAACGACGTGGTGTTGATGGATCCACCCGGGGGAGTGCACGCGGCCCACGTTTTCTGGCTCCTGCTGCCGTCGCCGGCACGACGCGATGAGGTGCTTGAGCGCATGCGCGCTGAGGGAGTGCAGGCCACGTTCCACTACGTTCCCCTGCACTCGAGTCCTGCCGGCATGACCTACGGCCGTGCCTCGGGAGCGATGAAAAACACCGACGACTTCGCCGCTCGACAACTGCGCCTGCCCCTCTGGGCGGGTATGTCAGAAGCCGACATCGCGCGGGTCATCGCTACGCTGAAGAAGGCCTGAGGCCGCCCACGATTTCGGCCCCCATCGCCCGGAAGGTGTCATGTCAGTTTTCTCCCGGGCAGTGAGCACCCTCCGCGACGAGGGTCTGGCGTCAACAGCCTGGCGGCTCGGGCCAGCGGACCCGCGACCGACTAGATAAAGACGGCCGGATCCGTCCAGGCCACATCCACGCCGGGGTCGTCTGCGGGTGTTGCCTTCTTGCGACGCGACGGGCTCGATCCCGTGATCTGCTTGCGGGGTTTGATTGTTGCGGGG
>CAIVOR010000161.1 GCA_903907615.1 uncultured Microbacteriaceae bacterium
GGGCAGTACCGATTTGTCATGATGATGATGCACACCAACGTTAAGAACATCATCCATGGGACTGCGGGAACCGAGAAATATCTTTACCGTTCGGATTCCATGATTGCCCCGCACAATGTTCTCGTGCGCGCGAGCAAGCTCGTCGAGAGCAAATCCAAATTGGCACCGCCAGTTCTCGCCTTTGAGTTTGCCCACGACGGCGCCGTTCCGTCTGCCGTCTCGTTGGGTAAGCCAGCCGGTCGACTCGTCGCCTCGTTCTCGGGTGGGAACTCGCCGTCGTGGAAGTTTAACGCGGTGGACGGTGTCTATCGTCGCTTCCAAGCCGGTGGTGCAAAAGACACAGACGAACGCAAAAAGCAACTCACCGCGACCAACGTCATCGCGCAATTCGTCGACGAATCCAGCGAATACGGGTACGTCCCGCGCGCTCACGTCGTCGGTAAGGGCATCGCCTGGATTTCAACGGGAGGAAACACCGTGAAGGCCCGCTGGTCAAAGTCGAAGCGCACCTCGATGACCGTCTACAAACTGCCCAATGGTGACGCGGTCACTCTGGCGCCAGGGCGAACCTGGATCGAATTGGTCCCGAACACCACTGGTTATTTCCAGAAGTTCCGCCGCTAGCCTCTCCACAACCAATTTGCACTCTCCACCCGAGAGTGCCAAACTGGTAGTTAGCACTCGCATACCGCGAGTGCCAATGACATGACCTACGTCCGGGAGGACAGACACACATCATGGCCAAAATAATTGCATTCGATGAAGAGGCCCGTCGCGGCCTCGAGCGCGGCCTCAACATTCTGGCCGACGCAGTCAAAGTCACGCTGGGACCCCGCGGTCGCAACGTAGTACTGGAAAAGAAGTGGGGATCACCCACGATTACGAACGACGGTGTCTCGATCGCAAAAGAAATTGAGCTCGAAGATCCGTTCGAAAAGATTGGCGCGGAACTCGTCAAAGAGGTCGCCAAAAAGACCGATGACGTTGCCGGTGACGGCACGACGACGTCGGTGGTTCTGGCTCAGGCCATCGTTCGCGAAGGACTTCGCAACGTTGCCGCCGGAGCTGACCCGATTAGCCTTCGCCGTGGTATCGACAAGGCCGTGGCCGCGTTGACCGAGCAACTCCTCAAGAACGCCAAAGACGTCGAGACCAAGGCCGAAATTGCCGCAACCGCGTCGATCTCCGCTGCGGACCCCGAAATTGGCGATTTGATTGCCGAAGCCATCGATCGCGTCGGCAAAGAAGGCGTCGTCACCGTCGAAGAGTCGAACACGTTCGGCACGACGCTTGAGGTCACCGAGGGAATGCGCTTCGACAAGGGATTCTTGTCGGCGTACTTCGTCACCGACCCCGAGCGCATGGAGACGGTGTTCGAGAACCCCTACATCCTCATCGTCAACTCGAAGATTTCGACGATCAAGGACCTCCTTCCCGTTATCGAGCAGGTTGCCCAGTCGGGCAAGCAGTTGCTCATCGTTGCCGAAGACGTTGACGGAGACGCGCTCGCGACTCTCGTTGTCAACAAGATCCGCGGCATCTTCAAGTCGGTCGCCGTCAAGGCACCCGGCTTCGGGGACCGCCGCAAGGCCATGCTGCAGGACATCGCCATCCTCACCGGTGGACAGGTCATCAGCGAAGAGGTCGGTCTCAAGCTCGAGAACGTCGGACTCGAACTTCTCGGACACGCACGCAAGATTGTTGTGACCAAGGACGAGACCACGATCATCGACGGTGGCGGAGACCCCGCTGGCATCGCCGGACGCGTGTCGCAGATTCGCGCCGAGATTGACAACACCGATAGCGACTACGACCGCGAGAAGCTGCAGGAGCGTTTGGCCAAGCTGGCCGGTGGCGTTGCTGTCATCAAGGCCGGTGCCGCTACCGAGGTGGAACTCAAGGAGCGCAAGCACCGCATTGAGGACGCCATCCGTAACGCCAAGGCTGCCGTTGAAGAGGGCATCGTCCCCGGCGGTGGTGTGGCACTGATCCAGGCCGGCGCGAAGGCGTTTGCCAAGCTCAAGCTCACGGGTGACGAGGCTACGGGCGCCAACATCGTGCGCGTTGCCATCGAAGCTCCGCTGCGTCAGATTGCCATCAACGCGGGTCTCGAGCCCGGTGTGGTTGTTGACAAGGTGCGCAGCCTGCCCGACGGTCACGGTCTCAACGCCGCTACCGACGAGTACGGTGACCTGGTTGCCCAGGGCATCATTGACCCGGCTAAGGTAACGCGCTCTGCCCTGCAGAACGCCGCATCGATCGCCGGCCTGTTCCTCACCACCGAGGCCGTTGTTGCCGAGAAGCCCGAGAAGGCAGCTCCCAACATGCCCGACCCCGGTGCCGGAATGGACTTCTAAGTCTGACCACGAACGAAGGGCTCCCCGGTTGGGGAGCCCTTCGTCGTTGGTGCGCGTGGACTACTGGAACATGCGCACGTGTGCTAGTTCCATCTCGGCATACTGCCGGCTGGCCAGCGCCAGCGCGTCGTTGAGTGCGGTGAGGTCTGCCTCGAGGCGTGTCTGTGTTTGGCGCCAGCGACTGACCACGCCTTGAAATGCGGTGGCTGCCGGCCCCGTCCACGACCCCTGAAGGCCGGTCAGGCTGCTGTGAAGGGCGGCAATCTCCGACTGGATGCGGGCGATCTGTGCGCGTGCGGTGGCTGCGGTGCCGCTCACCGCGGAGCTGTCGATGTGAAACGTTGTCATGGGTGACTCCTCTCACTCCCGAGCGTGACACCCACAGGGGTGCGGTTTCGCGCTGCGCGAGAGAAGTGTGGAAAAGCTGCTTAGAGGCTAAAGGTCTCGGGCAAGTCGGTCGGACCGGTCACGGGCAGGCTCACGCGGAAAGTGGCTCCGCCGCCGGGAGTCTCGTCAACCGCAATAGTTCCCCCGTGCGCGGAAACAATTGAGGCCACGATGGCGAGGCCCAGACCCGAACCACCGGTCTCGCGGGCTCGTGACGAGTCTGCGCGCCAGAAGCGCTCGAAGATCTTCTCCCGAACCTGAGGAGGAATACCGTCGCCGTGATCGATGACCTCGATGATGCCCATCCCGGTGTCGTCACGGCCCACGGCAATCTGCAGCGGGCTGCCCGGCGAGGTGAAGCGCAACGCGTTTCCCATCAGGTTTGTGATGACCTGGCGAATCTTGTTGTCTTCGGCGCGGATGACGGTGGCCTCGGGAGTCGCCGCAGAGCCAATCGCGTGAACGGTGACTTCGCGCTCCGGATCAAACGCGCGGGCATCCAGCGCAGCGTCAGCGGCGAGGGTTGCCAAATCCACGTCGGTGAGCTCGAGGGGACGCGCTTCGTCGAGTCGCGCGAGTGCGAGCAAGTCGTCAACCAGGATGCCCATGCGAATCGCTTCGCGCTCGATGCGGTCCATGGCTTGGGCCACATCTTTCTTTGTCTTGAGGGCCCCCATGCGATAGAGCTCGGCGTACCCGCGCACCGACACGAGCGGGGTGCGCAGTTCGTGTGAGGCATCACCCACGAATCGTCGCATCTGGTCGATTGTGCGCGCGCGATCGGCGAACGCGCGGTCGATGCGTCCCAGCATGGTGTTGAGCGCGCGCGTGACGCGGCCCACCTCCGTGTTGGGAGTCGACCACGGCAGGCGCTGACTAAAGTCGCCGTCGGCAATCGCCGCGGCGGTCTTCTCCACGCGCCGCAGTGGGGTGAAGGTGGTGGTCACGAGAAGCCGGGTGAGCAGGGCACCAATGATGACCACGCCGATACCAAAGCCGAGGAAGATCGACAGGTAGGTGGCCATGAGTCTGTCGACACTCGTGGTGGCGAGCGCCACGACGACGGTCCCAAAAGTCTCTGTTGTGGTGCTGGCAAACTGCACGGGCACGGCAACCGCGTGGTACTTAATTCTCGAGTCCCGACTGGTTACTTCGAAGACCGATCCGGCGAGCTCTTGGGTCTTGGTCAGCGTGAGGCTGGCCGGCACCACGGGACGCACGTTCAGGCTCTTGTCGAGCCAGTTCTCTTCGAGGCGGCTGCCGGAAGCATCCAGCACCACGTAGTAGTACTCGTTGGGTGCTTGAGAGAGCCCGCTGGATTCCTTGCTCGCGTTGACGACGCGGGAGATGTCCGCGCTCATGGCTTGGATCTGAGCATCGAGTTGCCCAATCAGGGCGGGCTTGAGCATCGTCATGGTGCCCACTCCCGTGACCAGGAGTCCGAGCGTGAGCAACAGCGTTGTCACTCCCGTGATCTTGGTGCGCAACGAAACTTCGTTCCACCGATCCGGAAGTGACAATGCCATGGCAACATTCTGTCAGTGCAACGCTGGGAGTTGTCCCCCCGGTCCGCGATACCTCAGCGGGCGTGGCTAGACTGCCCACGGTGTCGCTGACACCCATGGGGGAGGAACGTCTGTGACGTCGGGCACGCGTAAACCACAGAAACACGAATCGCCACCAGGGACTCTGCTGCGCCTGAAGGCACTGTGGA
>CAIVOR010000162.1 GCA_903907615.1 uncultured Microbacteriaceae bacterium
ACTCGCGCATGGCCAAGCTCCGCAAACAAATTGTGGCGATGAAGCCCGCGCGCGATACGAAGCGGGCCAACCGGACGCGACACTCGGTTCCGTCGGTGGCCATTGTCGGTTACACGAACGCCGGCAAGTCGTCACTGCTCAACCGCATGACCAGCGCAGGGGTCCTGGTGCAGAACGCGCTGTTTGCGACTCTCGATCCGACCGTGCGTCAGGCCACCACTCCCGATGGGCGCAACTACACGCTGACCGACACCGTTGGCTTCGTGCGTAACTTGCCCCACCAGTTGGTGGAGGCTTTCCGTTCCACGCTCGAGGAGGCCGCCGACGCCGACCTGATTGTGCACGTGGTCGACGCAGCGCATCCCGATCCCTCCGCGCAAATGAAGACGGTGCGCGATGTTCTGGCCGAGTCGGGGGCGGGTGATGTGCCCGAGCTCGTGGTCTTCAACAAGGTCGACCTCGTCTCGGATGAGACGGTTCTCTATCTGCGCGGGCTGGCACACGGCGCCGAGTTTGCCTCGGCACGCTCGGGCGACGGCATCGACGAGCTGGTGGCGAACATCGCGCAACGCCTTCCGTCGCCGAACGTGGAAATCACACTGCTCGTGCCCTACGACCGCGGCGAGGTGATCGCCACGTTGCACCGCCTCGGCAAGGTGCTCTCCACCGACTACGAAGAGACGGGAACGCGGGTCGTGGCGCGGGTCACGAATGCGCAGGTCGCGGGATTTGCCGAGTTCGCGGTCTTGGCCTGAGGGGGAGAGAGCCGGCGAAGGTTAGTCGGAAGCCGGCTAGCCCGGAGCCGGTTGCCTCACGGCCCTCTGGTAGCCTGAGGACGGTGACTGTCCCCTTCTCTTTTGAGGTTTACCCGCCGCGTAAACCAGAACTCCAGGCGGCCCTTCACGCGACCATCCAGGCGCTGGCAGCTGCCGGCCCAGAGTTCATCACGGTGACTTACGGTGCCAACGGGTCGTCGCGGGATGCCAGCCTCGACTGCCTGCGTTTCATTCGTGAAAACACCTTTATCGAGCCGCTCGCACATCTCACCTGCGTCGGTACGTCCCGGGCTGAGATCACAGCCGTCGTAGATTCGTTTATCGATGCCGGCATCCACATGTTCTTGGCACTTCGCGGTGATCCGCCCGAGGGAACGGAGGCCACGAGCGATTATCTAGGGGAGCTGTCGTCAGCCTCGGAGCTCGTTGAGTTGATCAGTGAACGTGGCGGTGACCGGGTCACGGTGTCCGTAGCGGCGTTCCCTAACGGACACCCCCAATCGTCAACACCGCAGCAAGACGTTGAGGTGTTGTTGGCCAAGCAACGGGCGGGCGCCGAGTTCGCCATCACGCAACTGTTTTTTGAGGCCAACGACTACCTCACGTTTGCTGCCGCGGCCGCAGACGCCGGCGTCACCATCCCCATCCTGCCGGGCATCATGCCGGTCACCTCACTCGGCCGCCTGCGCCGGATTGTGGAGATCACGGGAGAGCGCATGCCTGTCGAGCTTGAGGCGGCGCTCGAAGCGGCCGGCACTCCGGCCGAGGCTCGCGAACTGGGCGTGACTCACGCGGTCGAACTCTGTCGGGCCTTGGTGGCCGGCGGCGCGCCGGGTCTGCACCTGTATGCGTTCAACGAGCACGAGACGGTCCTCGACGTACTGGCTCAGGTAAATCAGCCCGCGTAGAGTCGAGTAATGAAACCTCGGCGGCTCGCACCCTTTGTGCTCCTCGAGGTATCGTCAATTTTTGAGGCCATCGCCGGAGGCATGACCTACATCATCGTGCCGTGGTTAATTCTCGA
>CAIVOR010000163.1 GCA_903907615.1 uncultured Microbacteriaceae bacterium
CAAATTGGTATCGGCGACGGCCGACCGGGACTGTCCTTCACGCTCACGTCGGTGACGGTGGTCGTTTTGGCCGGCGCCAGCATCTTCGGCGGCCGCGGCTCGTTCATTGGAATTATTGCGGCGGGAATCTTGGTCGCGCAGATTCTGAGCGTTCCCACGTTCCTCGGTCTCTCCGGCGCGTGGGGCTACTGGCTCCCCGGCATCATCACGGTGGGCGCCGCCATTCTTTACGCACAGCTGCGCCGTTTGAGGAGAAAATGATGTTCGCTAAGACGACAACGAAACCTGAAAGTGCATCTGCCATGAAAATGGAATCGCTGTGGCGCCGAGTTCTCGGTGGCGGTCAAGCGCCGATTTGGATTGCTACGGTGGTGCTCTTCGCCGTGAGCCCACTCATCGCGCCAGGAAGCCTGAATGCTTCGGCCCTGCTGGGCATGCTTCCCTTCGCGGCCGTTCTGGCTATCGCGTCCGTGGGCCAAATGCTCGTGATTCAGCAACGGGGCCTCGACCTGTCTGTTCCCGGAATGATGGCCTTTGGTGCCGCGCTGGTCACCGGCCTGTCGCAATGGTACGGCTGGCCCCTCTGGGCGTCCATTGCGGGAGCCATCATCTTCCCGGGTATTGCGGGTTTGATCAACGGAATCATCGTGACGCGCTTTGGCGTCATGCCTCTCGTGGTCACCCTGGGTATGAACGCGCTCCTCTTAGGAACGGTGTTTGCCCTGTCGAACGGAACGCCGGCAGGTGCTCCGAAGGAAATCGCGGACTTCACCAAGGGAAGTATCGGCGGTGTGCCGAACGCACTCATCGTTGCAATTGTGGTCATCGTGGTGGGCGGATTCATCGCCCAGCGCTCCATCGTGGGACGCAAGCTGACGGCAGTGGGTGTGAGCGAGCGCGCAGCGAGCGCAGTGGGATTCCGCGTTGTTCTCTTCCAGACCATGGCCTACGCCCTCGCCGGCGCCGCCTTCGGTATCGCCGCAATTCTCTACGCGGGCTACGTGACGACGCCACCTCTGTTCTACGGTGACAAGTACCTGCTGCCCACGATTACGGCTGTGGTGCTCGGCGGAACGGCCCTCACGGGCGGTCGCGCGGCACTGATTTCAACGGGAGTCGCCGCGCTGTTCCTGACCCAGCTGGGCCAGCTGCTGCGTGCCGTGGGTTGGCAGGAGTCTTTCCAGCTCATCGCGCAGTCGGTGGTTCTGCTTATTGTGATCCTGCTCCGGGCAATCGTGCCCATGGTGTCGCGCTCAATCGCGGCGCGACGGGCAGCAACGCAGACACACACGGTCGGCGCGTAGCGGGAAAGAATGGTCGGCGCGCTGTGAAGAAAGAAGCAGAGCGCGACTATTCACCCGAGATGCGGTACGCCTTCATCTTGCGGTACACGGTTGCCCGCGAGATGCCCAAGATGTCGGCGGCCTTGACGCGATTACCCTTGGCCTCCTGCAGTGCCTTGCGAATGGCCTCCAGTTCGACCCGCTCGATCATGGAGAGCGTCTTTGAGCTCTGCATGGCTGCGGGCAGGTCACTGGGGGACACGGTCCCGGTCTTGCCGGAGGCCGCGAGCTGGCTGATGAGTCGGCGGAGTTCCTTGACGTTTCCGGGCCACGAGTACGCCATGAGCAACAGAAGGGTGTCGGGTGCGGCAATCAACCGGGCGCCCGGCGCGAGTGACTCGGCGATGGCCTGCCAGAGGTCGGGCAGGTCTGAAATGTGGTCGCGCAGGGCGGGGACGCGAATGCTCCGAGCACCAAACCTGAGTTCGTTGATGCGAATCTCTTCGGGATCTTCCGAGGTGAGTGTCATGAGCACCGGAATGGACGTTTCCTGGGCTTCAATGAGCGCGCGCATGCCATCGAGGGCCGGAGCATCCAGCGTTTCGATGCCGCGAACCACCACAACGGAATCCGACTTGAGGTGGCCAGAGAGTTTGGTGAGCCATTCGCGCGAACCAATGATGTGGCGCTCGGCGGCATCGCACATGACAGATTTGGTGAGGTACCCGGCCACGTACGGGGTCTTGAGTGCCAACGATGTCTTACCGACTCCAGTTTCGCCGACCAAGAGCGTCGGCTCGGCGGTCATGCGTGCGCGGTCAACCTGGTTGGTTACGGCAAGCCACTCAGGCGACCGACCAGCGTTGACCGTGAGCGGCTTGGGCTGGGGCGTGCGCCCCCGACGTTCGACGCTTTCGCCCACAACGACGACGCTGTTGTTGGGTCCGACCGACGTGAGGTCGAGGCGGGCGGGACCGGTGGAGAGTTCGACAACATACGAGCCGTTGGGACGACGCTCTTCGCTGAGCAAGCGGATGAGGTTCATGTCATGAGGAGCAAGTGTGTTGGCGCGCGAGCTTTGAATCATGGCTCCCGAGGGACCGAAGGCCACAACGGGAACGTTTCGCGAGCGAGAGATCTCCATGAACAGGTTGAGCATCTCGCGGGAATTGGGCTGCTCCACCGAGAGCACGTGTTGCTCCAACTGCGAGGTCATGGTTCGCACGAGAGGTTTGAGCAGGTCGCTACGCGGCGTCATGTCGCACGAGATGGTGAGGATGGCCAGCAGCTTCTTCGTCATGGGGTGGAGCACGGGCGCACCCGTGCACACGGCGTCCTGGTAGAAGTCAGCGAAGTGTTCGGTGCCACGAATCTGCACGGGTTTTCCCAGTGTGGCCACCGTTCCCACGCCGTTGGTGCCCACGACGTTCTCGGCCAAGACGGCGCCGCGAACCGTGCCAACTCGGTCCAGGTGGCTTTCGGCCTGGCGGTCTTCGGCCCAGCGCTCGAGAATCTGTCCGCGCGAGTCCGCCAGCAGCAGCGCCAGACCGGTTCCTTCCAGGTCCTCAGCGAAGCGGTTCAGGGGAGCACCAAACATGTCCAGCAAGTGCTCGTCCAAGAGGCCCTCGGGCACGTGGGGAACGTCGTGAAGGTTGCCGGGATCACCCAGCGCCGCCTGGGAACGTTGCCACGACGCCAAGAGCTCGGTGGACTGCGCCTCGCCATCGTTGAGACTCGCCAAGAAGTTCTCTTTGGCCTTGCCGGTGACCCTGTTGTCAAACAACTCGCTCATGGACCCACTTCCTTGTTGCGTCCTGCACGTACTTTTTACACCGGTGTAGCAACGATCGCTACCCCACTTGCTCGTCTTCCTCACTACAGAGTGCGCCTCATCCGCCCTCCATGTCGAGGGGCAGTTCCAATCAATCGAAATCTCGTGGCAACTGAGGCAGACCGTAGTATCGTATTACGAGATTACTCCATTATAAGTTTTCGCCCGAAATTTGCACCTGCGTCGGGGCAATCGTTTAGAAACCGTTACTCAAGGAAGCGTGGCAAATCATCGTGACTCAGACAAACCCTCCCGTTGCGGATCTCCGTGGCCACACCGTCAAGACCGGCCTGTTCATCGCTGGCGCGTGGGAAGACACTCAGAAGAAATACGCGGTCACCAACCCGGCGGACGAGTCCACGATTGCCCACATGTCAGATGGCACACCCGCCGACGCGCTCCGCGCCCTCGACGCGTCGGTGGCCGCCTCGCACGACTGGCGCTTTTGGGCACCCCGCGCCCGTGCGGATCTGTTCCACCGCACCCACGCGCTCCTCATGGAGCGTGCCGATGCGTTTGCCGACGTGATGGTGCTCGAGAGCGGCAAGCCGCGCGCAGAAGCCATGGCTGAGTTCAACCTCTCTGCCGGATTCTTCCTGTGGTACACCGAGCAGATTGCCCACCTCCACGGAACATACGCCGAGGGATCACCCGGCGGATATCGCGTGATAGAGACGCACCAGCCCGTGGGCCCGAGCTTCCTCGTCACGCCTTGGAACTTCCCCATGCTGATGTCGGCCCGCAAGGCGGGCGCGGCCCTGGCTGCCGGGTGCACCGTGGTCATGAAGTCCGCACGCGAAACGCCCCTGACTGCGGCACTTTTTGTGCAGACCCTTCAGGACGCCGGCTTCCCGGCCGGTGTGGTCAACCTCATCCACACATCGACCTCGGGCGACGTCTCAGCCGCGGTGATGGCCGATAGCCGCCTCCGCAAGGTGAGTTTCACCGGATCCACGGGAGTGGGCTCGACGCTCCTGTCGCAGGCCTCTGAACACATCATCAACGCCTCCATGGAACTCGGGGGTGACGGCCCCTTCATTGTTCTGGACGATGCTGATGTTGATCTCGCGGTTGATCAGGCCATCATTTGCAAGTTCCGCAATGCGGGACAGGCGTGTGTAGCGGCAAACCGCATCATCCTGCACAGTGCCATTGCGAAGGAGTTCACCGAGAAGTTTGTTGCCAAGACCAAGGAACTCAAGGTCGGCGACGGCTTTGATTCCAGCGTGGTCGTGGGACCGGTTATTTCGGCAAAGCAGCGCGATCGCGTCGTGGGACTCCTCGCCTCGTTCCAGAAGGAAGGCGCGCAGCTTCTCACTGGCGGAAACGTGGTTGATGGTCCCGGCTACTTCTTCGAACCGACAGTGGTGACGTTCCCCAATCTCAAGCACGAGTTCTGCAACGAGGAGCTGTTTGCTCCCGTCGCGGCCCTCTACGAAGTGGGGTCGACCGCCGAGGCACTCGAGTTTGCCAACGACACGCACTTCGGCCTCTCGGCGTATGTGTTCACGGGTGACCTCTCGCGTGCCGTCACGATTGCCGAACGACTGGACTTCGGCATGGTTGGTGTCAACCGAGGAATCATGGCCGATCCGGCCGCTCCGTTCGGCGGGGTCAAGGCCTCCGGCCTCGGCCGTGAGGGCGGACACGATGGCATCTACGAATTCCTCGAGCGCAAGTACGTGGCACTCACCGTCAACGAGAAGGCAGGACTTCTGTAATGAGCGCGACCATCGACAACACCCTCGGTCTTGGCCTCGTTCGCCAACCCAAAGCGGTCTACTTTGGCCCGGGGCAACGGCGTCAGATTCCCTTCGTAGTTGCCCCACTGGGTAAGCACGTGCTGATTTGCACGGACGCCCGCATGGCCACCACCCCGGAGTTCGAAGAGATTCGCTCGGGCTTGGTTGCTGCCGGGCTCACCGTATCTGTCTACTCCGACACGGAGCCAGACTTGCCGCGCACGAATGTGGTCGACCTCCAGGAGAAGTTCTCTGAGTCGGGCATTGAGGTGGTCGTGGGACTCGGCGGCGGCAGCTGCCTGGACATGGCCAAAGTCGCTGGGCTTGTTCTCGCCCGAGGTGGCGACATTCGCGACTACTTTGGTGAAAACCTTGTTGATGGCCCCGGCCTGCCGGTGATTACCGTGCCGACGACCGGTGGAACCGGCGCCGAGGTGAGTTGTATCTCCGTGGTCTTTGACGACGAGAAGGGCATGAAGGTCGGCGTGGGCAGCGCCTACCTCGAGGCCTACGCAGCGGTAATCGACCCCGAGCTCACCCTCACGTGCCCTCCCGGGCTCACGGCAGCAACGGGCGCGGATGCCCTGTCGCACCTGATTGAGTCGTTCACCGACCGCTCCAAGAACCCCACGGCTGAGCAGGTTGACAAGCACCTCTACGTGGGCAAGAACGTGCTGACCGACTTCTTCTGTCGCACCGGAATTGAACTCTTGAATAAGTCGCTCGAGGCCGTGGTGGCTAACCCCAGCGACATCCAGGCCCGATCCGACACCATGCTGGCGGCCTACTGTGCGGGCATGGCGCTCAACACGGCCGGCACGGCTGCTGCCCACGCAATCCAGTCACCCATCGGCAACCTGACGCACACACCGCACGGCTTTGGCGTCGGAGCCCTCCTGCCCTACGTGATGCGCTACAACCTTCCCGTGCGGGTTTCCGTATTTGCCGAGATGGGGCGCCTCATGGGCGTCGCTACGGCGGATCAGCCGGAGCTCGAACAGGCCCACGCGGCCATCCTGCGCGTGGAGGCCATTCTTGCCGCTCTGGGCGTGCCCCTCAACCTCAAGGATTTGGGGCTCACCCCCGAGCACTTCGACTTCGTTGCGGAGCAGGCCATGCTGGCCACACGCCTCACGGCAAACAATCCGCGCGACATGAGCAAGGAAGACATCGTGCACATTCTCGAGCGGGGTTATGCCGATGACCGCTCATGGTGGCAGATCTAGTTAGCCCCCTTTGACAAGGCACCAGGAACAGGACATCAGATGAATCGAACAGTTGCCGTGGCCGGCGCAGGTTCAATCGGTGTTGCGTTCTCGCTGCTGTTTGCGCGTGCGGGATTTCAGGTGCGACTCTGGGATGCCCTCCCGGGAGCCCTTGATCGGGCTCAGAGCGAGTTGCACGCACGCCTTGAGATGCTTGATGACTACGGGTTGTTGGAAGAGACTCCCGGGGTTATCGCGGAGCGTGTCACCCTGCACGAGATACTCCTCGAGGCCCTCCAGGGCGCCGAGCTGGTTCAGGAGTGTGTGCCCGAGAAGCTCGACATCAAGCGTGAGGTCTTTCAACAGCTGGGTGCCTACAGCGAGCCGGATGCCGTGCTGGCCAGTTCGAGTTCGGCCATCGCGTCGAGCCAGTTTGCCACTGCCACGCCCGCGCGCGATCGAGTGTTGATTGGTCATCCCGGAAACCCGCCGTACCTCATTCCGGTCATCGAAGTGGTGCCGTCTGAGTTCACCTCGAGCGAGACGGTGACGCGCGCCGAACAGATCTATCGGGACGCGGGCCTCAAGCCGGTTCTCGTCCGAAAGGAAATCGAGGGATTCATCTTCAATCGCCTCCAAGGCGCGGTTCTTCGCGAAGCGTATTGCCTCGTTCGTGACGGGATTGCCTCGGTGGATGACAT
The DNA here is from genome assembly GCA_903907615.1 of uncultured Microbacteriaceae bacterium. GTDB lineage: Bacteria > Actinomycetota > Actinomycetes > Actinomycetales > Microbacteriaceae > UBA963. The sequence continues at coordinate 6,763 of CAIVOR010000163.1, forward strand.
CGACGAGGTCATGCGCAGCGGACTCGGCCGACGTTGGACGTTCATTGGACCGTTCGAAACTTCCGACCTCAACACTCGAGGCGGCACTGAGTCACACGCCGAAAAGATGGGTCCCGCCTACGAGCGAATGGGAGCCGAGCGCGGACAACACGATCCGTGGACTCCGGAGTTGGTGGCGGACGTCGTTCAACAGCGCCGTGCGCTGCTGCCCCTTGACGAGTGGGATGACCGCGTTCGCTGGCGCGACGAACAGCTCATGAAGTTCCTGCAGCGCTTCAAGGCCGAATTGGCCGACGGGGAAACGACGCCCGCCTCGCGTGCGCCGGGAGCAAACTAGCTCGTTTCGTCATCCTCGGCGACAACATGCTTGCCATACTCAACGATGGCGAGCTCGCCGGCAAGCGTGATGTGTTCTTGGCAGGCAGTGCGGGCGAGAACTGGGTCCCGGGTCACAGCCGCTGCTGTCACAATCTTGCGCAACTCTTCCATGGAGATGCGAACCCGTTCTTCGTCAACAAAAGCAAAGTGACGAAAGATGCCGATGCGGGAGTGGATGCCCCGCAGGCTTGAGGTGAGAACCTCGTTTCCGGCACCTTTCAACAAGAGTGTGTAGAACTGATCTTTTGCCTCTCCTCGGGACGTCTCAGTGCCGTGGAGATATGTCTTCTCCATTTCCCCTATGAGGCTCACGAGGGCCTGAGCCTGTTCGGCGCTGGCCCGCTCCGCAAACAGTTGTCCGGCAAGGCCCTCCATGGTGGCCCGCATTTCATAGAGGTCTTGGATGTTGTGCTCGGTGAGCACCGTGACAATCGGGCCACGATTGGGCAGCATCGTGATGAGGTGTTCGGATTCGAGTTGTCGCAACGCCTCACGCACGACGGTTCGCGACACCCCGTATCGCTCACACAGGGTGTTCTCGAG
>CAIVOR010000164.1 GCA_903907615.1 uncultured Microbacteriaceae bacterium
CGGCCGAGAAGAAGATTCGGTTTCCGACTACGGCCTGCCCATTCGTGCCCTTATCGAGCGCGTATGAATATCCATCGTCTCCCGGGTAGATGTCGATCACGGTGATCTCCGGGATGGCCGCCACGGCGCGAGCCGGAATGGCGAAGGCGAGGAGTAGGGCGATAGCTGCGGTCAGCGGGCGACGGGCGTACATGGGACCTCCAGTTGGTACGGCAGGCTGGGTACCGAATATCGGAAGATTATGCGTGTATTCGGCACATGTCAATGCCCTTTCGCCTGTATGCGTACACTTGCCCCCATGGCTACAGCACGTACCCGCTCCAAGACAGCCCGGAAGCGCCCCCCTGAACAGGGGCGGAAGCACGCCGCGTTCGCCCGCAGCCGAGCCCACATCCTCGCCTCCACCGTTGAGCTGATGGCGCAGGTCGGCCCCAGCGCCACGGTTGAGCAGGTGGCCGCCCACGCTGGCGTGGCAACGAGCACCCTCTACCAGCACTTCACCGACCGCGAGGCTCTCTTCACGGCGGCACTCGTGTTTGCACAGAACGACTGGGAGCAGTGGATGATCGCAGCGGTCGCCCCTGTGCCAGGTGATCTAGAGAAGCTCAGCGTCTCGACGCGGCTCTTCCTGCGTGCCGGGCGGACGCATCCGAACTACGGACGCATGATGGCCTACTCGCTTGGCCCAATCGCCGAACAGCTACCGCTATTCACCAAATCGATCAGGGATCACATTCAGGCGCTGGCAGCCAAGCGGTTGGTCGCAACCGATCGCTTGCAGGGGCGCATTAACGCGTTTACCGCCTGCCTCTTTAGCGCACTCATCACGCAGTTCCGCCAGGCGAGCCCGACTCAGGCCGATAACGACATTGAACTTGCCTTGGGGCTGCTGGGGATTGCACCTGCCCACGCTAAGTTGTTGGCGCACACCAAACTCCCGCCCCTGACAAAACCGAAGGTCTAAAGCTCTCCTAGATCCTCGTTCCGATCGTGGGAGAGAAAGAGCAACCCGGTCGAAGGCTTCGGTGAGAAGTGCGTTGCCTTCTGCGGCATTACCTGCTGTGCGAGCGCTGTTGCAATCACTGAATCCATACTCTCTGGTGGGAGGAGCAGTGCAATGGTGTTGGGCTGGTGTGATGCGCTGATGGCGCGGTCTGTTTGACGCTCGTATCGCAGTGCACCGGCGGCCACATCTGCAGGAGTAATATGCAGCGTCGCTTCTAGGAGTTTCTCGACGCGTGCGGTAATGGGTTGGATATTTGATTCAGTACCTAGAGTCACCACCGTCACTGCACCACTAATTGTCACTGCAAATTGGTTGCGGTGTAGCTGATTCGGTAGAGCGCCGACAGCCTCCACGCGATCAACATCTGCCGATTGAGTAAGCGCCGCAACAAATGCCGCTCCGTCATACCCAGTCAGAATGCGATGCGTGGCATGAAGGGTCGGTCCCGCCGTGTCGGCCTCCACAATCAGGCCTAGCGTGTGCGTCGAGCCACTCCCCGTTGCTGCCAACTCGCGCGCCGATTCATACCGGTGATGCCCA
>CAIVOR010000165.1 GCA_903907615.1 uncultured Microbacteriaceae bacterium
CGTGCAGTATCAGGTCAGCGAGGTCGCGCACTTCGGCAGCACTCGTGGGTACGGGGGCCCCGGCGATCACGGGGTCACCGCTACTCGACGCACGCACGCCGGCCTCAAACACGAGAGCCATGTGCTCGCCCTGTTGGCAAATCAGGTCCCGCACCAAGTACACCCGCCAGAGCGCACCCGGGAGGCTGTGGGCGCTCACCTTCGACCAGAGCTCGGCCAGCACATCAATACCGTTGTCGTCGGCAAACCGAACGGCCTTCTCCCGGGTCTCCGGGTCGGCCGTGCGCACGCGGGCCAGCAGGTCGCGCGCGCTCTCGTGAGCCAGTTGCGTCACGACGGCCGGATCGGCGGCCCCCTCGAACGCGGAAAACTCGTGTCCGGCAAATAGTGCGGGGCGGTGGGGGCGTTCGGTCACAGTCCATTCTCCCGCCTCTGGAAGCGGGGCCGAGCACCGGCTTGCGCGTTAACCTTCGTCAAGTAATCTTTCCCGCATGGATACCCTCATCTTTGGGCTGCTACTTGCCGCCGCCCTCGTGGTGATCCTGGTGCGCACGCGCTGGATTGTCCTCACGATGTTCTTTGTTGGATTTGTTGCGGTGGGACTTCTCTTCCTGCACCACGTGACGAGCGTTCTGGATCTGAGCTTCTGATGGCCGACACCGGAAAGCTGACCGTCTTCGTTGGTAATACGCGTTACATCGTTCCCGAACCGAAGCGGCGCTGGCACCGCATCATGGGAAAGCTCGGTTTTTGGGCCCAGGTGTTCTTCTTGGTCGCCTACATTGGCGTGCTCTCCACGGCGATGTTCTACTTCCAGTTTGCGCAGGCAGAGTTGCCGTGCCCCCTATGTATCAGCCAGCGCATGGGAATGATGCTGTCATCGTTGGGCGCCCTGTTCATCGTGAGCCATTCACTCAAGAGGACGCTTACCCCGTCGGGCTTCATGACCGGCTTGGGCATGGCTATCTTGGGAGCCCTGTTGGGATCGGCAATGTCGACGAGGCAGATTCTGTTGCACATCCTGCCGGGCGACCCGGGTTACGGCACCGCAATGTTTGGGCTGCACCTCTACACGTGGGCGCTGATCAGCTTCATTGTGGTGATGACCTTCGCGGGCGTGCTGTTGACATTCGGAACCGAGTTCCTGCCCATCCCACCCGTGAGCAAATGGGCACGCGGACTCGTCTGGGCAATCATCGTGATCTTCGTCGCGACAATTGCCATCAACATGGTCGTCGTGTTCGTCGAGGAGGGGTTCAACTGGTTCCTGCCGGACAACCCCACCTCATATCAGCTCTTCGGTTTTACCCCGACACCGGTGCCGACTCCGTAACGGTGCCGGTCGCCTGGCGGCGTTGAATTCGGGCGCACACCAGCACCATCGCAGACACGTAGAGCGCCTGTTCGAAGGACACGAGACGTTCCCACAGGCCGATGTTTGTTGACTCGGGATTAGCCCAAATCACGAGGAAGGTGATGGCAAACGTACCCTGAAGCACGGATGCGACGATGATTGCCCAGGGACGAAGCACCCACGGCGCATCTTTGCGAAACCGCATGGCAAACAGTTGCCAACTTGCCGAGGCCGCAAAGAAGGCAATCGCGAAGATGCGATGCGTGTTGGAAACCCCGTTCAGCGGCGTGGGAAAAATGGTGAGTCCGTAACTGCAGAGAGCGGCGATGAGCAGCACGATGCGACCCGGGAGGGCGAGGGTGCGTGCGAAAACAGCCGCGATGAGCGTGAGCGTTGACCCGAGAATGAAGAACGCCGTCATGAGCCACCTCACGGGAGACTCAGGCGAGGCGAGATCGCTGATGGTGAGGGTCAGGGGGTCGTATCCCGGCCAGAGAGCCCCGGCGATAGCCCATCCAGCGACATTTTGAATCGGACCAATGATGGCGGCCACGATCGCAATGGGGGCAATTGTTTTCAACGGTGTCATGGTGCTGACCTTAGCGGAACGCTGCGCCGGTGACAGCCCCAGTGGGAGCGCTGCTAGCGAAGCAGGTGGGCATGACCATTTTCGACATCTGTTGACGCACTGGGGACGGCATCTCAGGCGCGCCATCCCCACGATTTTCGGCGGATAGAATTGAGGCGCGCATTCGCGCGGGCCTCTAGCTCAGTTGGTAGAGCAACGGACTTTTAATCCGTGGGTCGTCGGTTCGAGCCCGACGGGGCCTACATAAGAAAATGGCTCCCTTTTTTGGGGGCCATTTACTTATTTGGTCTCGGCGAGCCGAACCGACCGGTTCGATGGGCCCCCACGCGCCGGTTACCGGCGATTCGAAAGAATCGACGGTCCGTGCCGTGGGGACGAGCCCGCGAAGGGGCCGACGGGTAAAGCGAAGGGTTGAGGGAAGTGATTTGGCCGTCATTGCGCGGCTGGTCTACCTTCCCTTGGGGAACCTGCCACCAGCACGCGTGACCACCAACGCAACCAGCGCCGCGACCAATACCAACACCGCGACCCCGCCGACCCACATCATCAACAAACTAGGACCAGATGACACCACAGGAGCAGCCAACTCTCGAGAAGTTGGGGTGGGTTCAGCCGAACCAATAACCTCCTCCGAACCATCCACAGATGGGGACGGGGACGTCGCCGGAGCAGGAATCGAGTTGGGCGAAGTGCCACCGCCATTGCCGCCATTGCCATCAGCGCCGTCTCCAGCGCGAGGGTCACCAGAGATCTGTGGTGGCAGGTCTTCTATCGTTACCGATCCGCTGCTCGGATCGCTTGATCCAACCTCATTAATGGCTTGGACGGTAACTGTGTACCTTGTGCCATTTTGCAGGTTATCCATGGTGCATGATGTTGCCGTTGCTCCACTGACGGTGCACGTACTACCGCCCGGAGAGGCGGTGGCCAGATAACTTGTGATGGGCTCGCCGCCATCATTGTCTGGGACCGTCCAGCTCACGACAGACGAATCACTGACAACGGAGCTTTTGCGAACGCCCGTGGGTGCGTCAGGCTTCGTTGCAGCAACAACAAGCAGGGGATCTTCAGTCAGATACAAGGTGATGGCGCCATCCCTCGTTGCAGTTCCCAATGGGGTGGGCACTCCGTTAAGAATTCCGTATCCAACCATTCCCTTTTTAATCGAGGCATTTACTGCGTTGATGACCAAGGGAGACGTTGCGATGGGAAGCGAGCCGTCATTCGTGTTCGTCCAACCAATGACAAAGTTCAAGAGGTGATTAGTTGAGGTAATGGTCTTGGCCGCAGTTGACACATTCTTGTTGAGATAAATCTTTACCAATGTCCCCGAGGGAAGAGCATTGCTGGGAATAGTCAACGTTAGCTCGGTGTCAGACGAGCTTGCACTCAAGGTATAGCGCGTACTGGCAAGGATTGATGCTGATGTCAGAAATTCAAGATCGGCGGGATTTAGTCCGGCCATTGAACCTGAAGTGACCGGAATCTCCTGCGATTGTTGGGATGCTGCCGAGTAGATGGCCGTACCCGCATTATTGGCAGTGATGCGGCATGTTCCAATTGCAAAAAGTGTTAGAGCACCAGTCGAGGAATTCACTGTGCAAATTAATGGCGTTGCTGAGGCGAAGATCGTCTGTCCCGTATTCGATGGCGAGGTTATCGCGCTGACAGAATGCGTTCCCGCTGGCTCCCCGAGCACAACGCCGACCGGCCGCGATCCAAAACTCAGGCTCAAGGGTGTGAGTAGGTTCACAGTCGCCGAATGTGAAGAGAAACTCCCCATGCCAACGCTGTTTGTTGCGGCAACTCGGAAAATGTAGCTGGTGCCATTGGTCAGCCCGGTCACGGTCAACGACGTGGAGGTCGAATTCGCGTGCAAGAACTCCGTCCACGTAATCCCACCGTTGCTGGAGTACTCCACCGTGTAGGTGGTGATGCTTCGGCCACCATTATCAGCCGGTGCCAGCCAACTGAGAGCTACTTCACCATCACCGGCACTGCCAGAGAGACCTGTCGGCTGAC
>CAIVOR010000166.1 GCA_903907615.1 uncultured Microbacteriaceae bacterium
ACCATCGTGACGGCGGGCGCCGATTTCGGTAACGGTTCGCTGCACCGGGGCGTATCCATGAACCTCGAATTTGTCTCCGCCAACCCGACCGGCCCCATCCACATGGGTGGTACGCGCTGGGCGGCCGTGGGAGACAGCCTCGCGCGCATCCTGATTTCGCAGGGTGCCGATGTGACGCGTGAGTACTACTTCAACGACCACGGAGCGCAGATTGACCGTTTTGCGCGCAGCCTGCTGGCCGCTCACTTCGGCCGCCCGGCACCCGAAGACGGCTACGGCGGGGCGTACATCAGCGACATTGCCGCGAGGGTCACGGCCGCGTATCAGCACGACCTCTCGGGACTGCCGGACGACGAAGCACAAGAGGTCTTTCGCTCGCTCGGTGTGGAACTGATGTTCGGCGACATCAAGGCCAACCTGCACGAGTTCGGGGTGGACTTCGACGTGTACTTTCACGAGGACTCGCTGCACGAATCGCGGGCCGTTGATCGGGCCGTCGCTCGCTTGCGTGAACTCGGGCACATCTTTGAGGACGACGGCGCTGTCTGGCTCCGCACCACAGCCTTCGGCGACGACAAGGATCGCGTCATCATCAAGAGCGACGGAAACCCCGCCTATATCGCGGCCGACCTCGCCTACTACCTCGACAAGCGCGAACGCGGATTCGAGCGAAACATCATCATGCTCGGCGCCGATCACCACGGTTATGTGGCCCGCCTGATGGCCATGTGTGCCGCGTTCGGCGATACTCCGGGTGAGAGCCTCGAAATTCTCATCGGCCAAATGGTGAACCTGGTCAAGGACGGCCAGCCGATGCGTATGAGCAAGCGTGCGGGAACCATCGTCACCCTCGACGACCTGGTTGAGGCGGTGGGGGTGGACGCAGCGCGCTATGCCCTCGTGCGCAGCTCGATCGATTCCAACCTCGATATCGACCTCGATCTGCTGCAGACCCAGTCCAACGACAACCCGGTCTTCTACGTGCAGTACGCCCACGCGCGAACGTGTGCCGTGGCCCGCAACGCCGGGGCCGCGCTCGTGCGCCGCGACGACGGTTTCGCGCCCGAGCTACTCGAGCACGAAACGGAGTCGGTCTTGATCGCAGCTCTGCAAGACTTCCCGCGCGTGGTCAAGCAGGCCGCGGCGCTGCGCGAACCGCACCGCGTGGCCCGGTTCATTGAAGAGGTGGCGGGCAACTTCCACCGCTGGTACGGCGCCTGCCGCGTGCTTCCTCAGGGCGACGAAGAGGTCACCGATCTGCACCGAACGCGCCTGTGGCTCAATGACGCGACGGGCCAGGTGATTCGAAACGGACTCACCCTGCTCGGAGTCAGCGCGCCCGAGCGCATGTAGGGCAACACGGTAAGTTTTCTTTATGATAGGCAAACCGCTGTCCCCCGCATGGCTGACGCCACCGGCTGACGCCAACGACCTTGCACCCGGCCTGTGGTCGGAGTCTGTGGAGCGCAACGCCGACGGTGTGCTGTGTGTTGGCGGCATCGCGGTGACGGATCTCGTGCGGGACTTCGGCACGCCGCTCTACGTGATCGACGAAGCCGAGGCCCGCGACCGCGCGGCGCGCATCCGGACCGTTTTTTCTGAGGCCTTTGCGGCCATCGGAACCGGCGTGACGGTCTACTACGCCGGTAAGGCATTTCTCTCCACCGAGGTCGCACGCTGGATGCACGCTGCTGGGTTACGCATCGACGTGGCCAGTGGCGGTGAACTGGCGGTGGCGCTCGCCGCCGGCGTACCGGGTGAACTCATTGGCCTGCACGGAAACAACAAGTCTGGTGCCGAAATCGAGCGGGCTGTGGCGGCCCGGGTGGGCACAATCGTCATCGACTCGACCATTGAAGTTGAGCGTGTGGCCACGGCGGCGGCGGCGGCCGGAATTGTTCAGCGCGTGCGGCTTCGCGTCAACAGTGGTGTGCACGCGCACACCCACGAGTTCCTCGCCACGGCACACGATGATCAAAAATTCGGAACGTCACTGAGCGGGGCCCCGAGCCTCGTCGCAGCCATCCGCGCACACGGCTCCCTCGAGTTTGTTGGCCTGCACTGCCACATCGGTTCGCAGATTTTTGAGTCCGGAGGATTCGTCGAATCGGCCCGACGGCTCCTGACCCTTCACGCGGAGCTGTTAGCCGACGGTCCCGTTCCCGAACTGAACCTTGGTGGCGGATTTGGTATCGCGTACACGTCGGCCGATCGCCCGACCGACATCCACATCATTGCCACCGAGATGGCGCGCGTGGTCGACGAAACCTGTCGCAGCCTGAGCATTGAGGTTCCGCACATCTGCATCGAACCCGGCCGCTGGATCGTGGGAACCGCGGGGCTCACGCTGTACACCGTCGGAACGACCAAGAGCGTGTCGGTGGAGACGTCCGACGGCAGCGTTGCCCAACGCCTCTACGTGAGCGTGGACGGCGGGATGAGCGACAACGCGCGACCGTCGCTCTACGGGGCCAACTATGCGGTGCGCATTGCGTCACGCACATCGAGTGCCGAGCCCGCTCTCGTTCGTGTGGCCGGTAAGCACTGTGAGTCGGGAGATATTCTGGTGAATGCCGATTACCTTCCCGGTGATGTGACGGTGGACGACGTCGTGGCCATTCCGGCGACGGGTGCCTACTGCTTCTCGCTGGCGAGTAATTACAACTACCTGGCGAGACCCGCCGTGGTAGCCGTGTTGGCGGGTCGGGCGCGTGTGATTGTGCGTGGAGAAACCGAACACGACCTGCTGGCGCGCGATGCCGGAATCGAGAGGACCACCGCATGATCGAGTACCGCAGTCTTCGTGTCGCACTCTTGGGCGGCGGTACGGTGGGCGCCAACGTTGCCCGCCGGTTGATTGACCACGCCGACGAACTGGCGGCGCGCGTCGGTGCACATCTGGACCTGATTGGTGTTGCGGTGCGCGACCTCTCTGCCACCCGCACGCCAGAGATTCCCTCCCACCTGCTCACGACGGATGCTGAGTCGTTGATTCTGGGCGCCGACATCGTCATTGAGGTGATGGGGGGCATCGAGCCGGCCCGCACCTACATCACACAGGCACTGCAATCCGGGGCGGACGTTGTTACCGCGAATAAGGCTCTGCTCGCTCACCACGGCACCGAACTCTTCGACCTGGCCGAACAGGTGGGTGCTCAGCTCTACTACGAGGCTGCGGTGGCGGGCGCCATCCCAATTATTCGACCGCTCCGCGACAGCCTCGCGGGCGACAACGTGACCCGCATCATGGGCATCGTGAACGGAACGACGAACTACATTCTCGATCGCATGGACACCGAGGGTTCCTCGTTCGACGAGGCCCTTGCTGTGGCAACCGAGCTGGGTTACGCCGAGGCGGACCCCACGGCCGATGTCGACGCCTTCGACGCCGCGCAAAAGGCCGCCATCCTCGCGAGCCTCGCGTTTCACACCACCATCGATCTCGCGTCGGTTTACCGCGAAGGCATCCGTGGCGTGAGCGGTGAGGTCATCGCGTTGGCGAGCAAAGCCGGATACGCCATCAAGTTGCTTGCCATCGCCGAGCGAATCGACGACTCCACCGACGGAACCGACGGTGTCTCTGTTCGGGTCTATCCGGCCCTCATTTCGCGGTCGCACCCGCTCGCCACGGTGCGCGGTGCCAACAACGCCGTGTTCGTTGAGGCCGAGGGTGCCGGCTCACTCATGTTCTACGGTGCCGGTGCCGGTGGCCCCGAAACCGCCTCGGCGGTGCTGGGCGATCTTGTCTCGGCAGCCCGTCGCCACGTGATTGGCGGTCCCGGTCTGGCCGAATCGACCCACGCCAACCTCGCCATGCTGCCCGTGTCGGCCATCACCACGCGCTATCACGTCACTCTCGAAGTTGCCGATGAGCCGGGTGTGCTCGCCTCTATTGCTTCGGTCTTTGCCGATCACAGCGTTTCGGTCGAATTGGTGGAGCAGGGTCTCTTCACGCTCGAGGGCAGTGCGGCGTCGAAGGGTCAAACGGCTACGCTGGTCATTGGAACGCATCGGGCCCGAGAGTCTGATTTGGCGGCTACCGTCGCCGACTTAGCAAAGCTAAAAGCCGTGACTACGGTCACGTCCGTCCTAAGAATTGAGGGAGCCTAAATGGCCAAGCAGTGGCGCGGAGTCTTGCACGAGTACGCCGACCGTCTCGATGTGAGCGCGGCGACGCCCATCATTTCTTTGGGCGAGGGCGGAACGCCACTCATCCCTGCGCCCGCACTCTCGGCGCGCACGGGCGCGAAGGTGTTCATCAAGTACGAGGGAATGAACCCCACGGGTTCATTCAAAGACCGCGGCATGACGATGGCGATTTCGAAGGCCGTCGAACACGGGGCTAAGGCCGTCATCTGTGCATCAACGGGAAACACCAGCGCCTCTGCGGCGGCCTACGCCGCACACGCGGGAATCACCGCCGCCGTCCTGGTGCCCGAGGGCAAGATTTCGATGGGCAAGCTCTCACAGGCGGTTGCTCACAACGGTCAGCTCCTCCAGGTGCAGGGCAACTTCGATGACTGCCTCGACATTGCCCGTGACCTCGCAGCCAACTACCCGGTGCACCTCGTGAACTCCGTCAACAACGACCGCATCGAGGGTCAGAAGACCGCCGCCTATGAGGTCGTTGAGGTTCTCGAAGATGCCCCCGACTTCCACATTCTCCCCGTGGGCAACGCGGGCAACTACACGGCGTACTCGCGCGGATACACCGAAGAGCTGGCACGTGGCGCCACCACCAAGATGCCCCGCATGTTTGGTTTTCAGGCGTCCGGTAGCGCCCCCATCGTGCTCGGCCACGTCGTGAAGAGCCCCGAGACCTTGGCCAGTGCCATTCGCATCGGTAACCCGGCGTCGTGGGAACTGGCGCTGGCCGCCCGCGAACAGACCAACGGATACTTTGGCGCGATTGACGACGAAACGATCTTGGCCGCTCAACGCATTCTGTCGGCAGAGGTGGGTATCTTCGTTGAGCCCGCATCCGCCATTTCCGTAGCCGGTCTGCTCGAGCGGGCTGAGGCGGGCGAAATCCCCAAGGGCGCTGTTGTCGTACTCACGGTCACCGGACACGGCCTCAAGGACCCCCAGTGGGCGCTGCGTCGCGCCGATGGCTCTGAGGTCACGCCCACCTCGGTGCCGGTCGATGTTCCGACAATCGCCGATGTTCTTGGCCTGGTCGCGGGCGGACTGAAGTAGTGGCCCTCGAGGGTCGCCGCGTCACGGTTCGGGTCCCCGCCACGTCGGCCAACCTCGGACCCGGATTCGACACGCTGGGCCTTGCCCTCGGGTTTTACGACGAACTTGAGGTGAGTGTCCGGTCGAAGCCCGGCGCGACAGTTCAGATTGTCGGCGTGGGAGAGGGCACGGTTCCGACCGACGAGACCAACCTCATCGTCCGCTCGATGGCGTACGCGTTCGACAAACTGGGCCAGAAGATGCCGGGCGTCGACCTCATCGCGCGCAACAACATCCCGCACGGGCGCGGCATGGGTTCGTCGGGCGCGGCCATTGTCTCCGGAATCATGGCGGCCAAGGGTCTCCTTGCCGGAGTCGTAGAGGTGACGGAAGATCAGCTCCTGCAGTTCGCCACGGACCTCGAGGGACACCCCGACAACGTTGCCCCGGCCCTTTTTGGCGGTCTCACCATCGCCTGGACCACGCCGTCCGGTCCTCGATCAAAGAAACTCATGGTGCACCGCGGGGTGTCGCCACTCGTGCTCGTTCCGGAGTTCACCATGTCTACCGAG
>CAIVOR010000167.1 GCA_903907615.1 uncultured Microbacteriaceae bacterium
AATTGGCTCGTCGATGGGCGAAGCCGGTGATCGTGGCCACGCAGGTTCTCGAGTCGATGATCTCGAGCCCGCGACCGACGCGAGCAGAGGCATCTGACTGCGCAAACGCCGTCCTCGACGGAACCGACGCCGTCATGCTCTCGGGTGAAACGAGCGTGGGAGATTATCCCGTGCTCACTGTCGAAACCATGGCCCGCATCATTGAGTCCACTGAAGACCACGGACTGCAGCGGATTCCAGCCCTGGGAACGAAGCCCCGCACGCAGGGTGGTGCCATCACTCTGGCAGCAGCAGAGGTAGCCGACTTCGTCGACGCTAAGTTCTTGTGCGTGTTTACCGAATCGGGTGACTCTGCACGCCGCATGTCGCGACTCCGCTCAAGCATCCCCATGCTGGTGTTCACGCCACACGAGGCGATTCGTCGCCGCATGGCTCTGACGTGGGGCGTTCGTTCGTTCCTCGTTGAGCCGGTGACGCACACGGATGCGATGTTTGTTCAGGTCGACGATTACCTGTTGGGCGAAGGTCTGGCGTCCGTCGGCGACAAGGTCGTCGTTATCGCCGGAACACCCCCGGGAATTGCCGGATCAACAAACGATTTGCGCGTACATCGCGTCGGAGATGCTCACGGCGGTGCCGCCGTTGCCTACGCCAACGAGCTCTAGAGTTTTGTGCCGGATGTGGGACTTGAACCCACACGTCCTTACGGACAAAGCATTTTGAGTGCTCCGCGTCTGCCATTCCGCCAATCCGGCCGGCACAAAGTTTCTGCTCACATATTCTAGGCTGGAGTCGTGACCGAAGAAGACACGTCGGCCAGCACTGCCCGCAGGGTTGTTGTTGCCGAAGACGAAGCGCTTATCCGCATGGACATCGTTGAGACCCTGCGCGATAACGGCTTCATTGTCGTGGGCGAAGCGGGGGACGGCGAGCGGGCCGTTGAGCTGGCGATTGAACTGCGCCCCGACCTGGTGGTGATGGACGTCAAGATGCCCAAGCTCGATGGCATCTCTGCCGCCGAGCGTTTGTCAAAGGACAACATCGCGCCCGTGGTTCTTCTCACCGCCTTTAGCCAGAAAGAGCTGGTCAACCGAGCCAGCGAGGCCGGAGCCATGGCGTATGTCGTCAAACCCTTCTCGCCGAATGACCTGTTGCCGGCCATTGAAATCGCGCTGTCGCGTTACGCCCAAATCCAGGCGCTCGAATCCGAGGTTGCAGACTTGGCCGAGCGCTTTGAGACGCGCAAGGTTGTCGACATTGCTAAAGGAATCCTGAACGAGAAAATGGGGCTCACCGAACCCGAGGCCTTTCGTTGGATTCAGAAGGCGTCAATGGATCGTCGCCTCACGATGAAAGACGTGGCAATCACCATCATCGATCAGCTCGGGGTTGTTCCTCCGGTTTAGCCACCAGCTCGTTTGATGAGGTTGGTGATGCGCACGGTCGACAGGCGCTTGCCCTCCTCGTTGGTGCATACGATTTCGTGTGTGGTCAGTGTGCGACCCAGGTGCAGTGCGCGACACGTGCCAATGATGTAGCCACCCACGCCACTGCCGGTGTGGCTGGCGTTGACCTCGATGCCCACTGCCATGCCGAGATTGTTCTGGTGCGCGTAGATATTGGCGGCGATCGATCCCATGCTTTCGCCCATCACCACGAAGGAGCCACCGTGCAAAATGCCAAAGGTCTGCGAATTACCTTCGACGGGCATGGTGGCCACCGAATACTCCGGAGTCAGTTCATGCCACTGAATGTCCATTTTGAGGGCGAGGAGCCCCTGATCCTTGCCGAGAAGGGTGGTCAGATCGATGATGGGCGGACGAACAAATCCCGACATAACGCGCTCTTTCGGTCGAATCTTTCAGCCCGGTCCGTAGTCTCGGCCGGAAGGTAGGCTAGGGCTCATGCCTGCCGAAGCACAGCCTACTCTTCTCCTGATTGATGGCCATTCGTTGGCATTCCGCGCGTTTTACGCGCTTCCGGTTGATAGTTTTCAGACCGCCGACGGTCAGCACACCAACGCGATTCACGGCTTCATTTCGATGATGCTCAATCTGCTCGCTAAAGAAAAGCCCACGCACATCTGCGTCGCTTTCGATATCTCGCGCTACAGCTTCCGCACCAAGGAGTACCCGGAATACAAGGGAACCCGTGGCGAAACGCCAGCCGAATTCATTGGTCAGGTCCCTTTATTGCAAGACGCCCTGCACGCCATGAATATCACCACGCTGACCAAAGAGGACTACGAGGCTGATGACATTCTGGCCACGTTGGCAACGCGGGGTCGCGAGGCGGGGCACCACGTGCTGGTGGTGTCGGGTGATCGTGACACGATTCAGCTCGTCAACGACGATGTCACCCTGCTGTATCCCTCAAAACAGGGCGTGAGCGAGCTGACCCGGTACAACGCCGAAAAAGTGATGGAACGTTACGGAGTTCGCCCCGAGCAGTATCCCGAAATCGCCGCATTGGTGGGGGAGACGAGCGACAACCTTCCCGGCGTACCCAAGGTGGGTGAGAAGACTGCCGTCAAATGGATCACGCAGTATGGATCCTTGGACGAGATACTTGCTCACCGCGACGAAATCCCCGGAGTGGTCGGCAATAACCTCCGTGAGTTTGTCGACAACGTCACGCGCAATCGTCGGCTCAACCACCTCATTACCGACGTTGACCTGCCGGTCGGTCCTGCGGATTTGGCCATCGTGCCGATGAACGTTGACGCTGTCCGTGAGGTGTTTGGCAAGCTCGAGTTTCGTTCGCTGCTCGACCGCGTCCTGAAGTTGGCGGGTGTTGAGAAGGGTTCCGATTCGGGAGCCGGTGCTCCGGCCGGCACAACAACAGAAACGAGCCGGCCCCAGGCGCAAGCTGCTAGGTCGGTCACTTCCGAGGGAACGCGCGTTCCCGCAAGCAGATTTGCCACCGATGATGAACACCCTGCTCCGGCGGCTCCGGCGGGTGTCAGTTTGTTGGATGAGGAATTGGCGCAGTGGTTGCGCAATCACGCCTCGGACGAGGCAGTACCCGTGGCCATTGTCGTCGAAACGCAGAATGGCGCGCCGGTGAGTGTCGGTCTCGCCACGAGCACTCACACAGCGGTCGTGCCCATCGGAGCGGTTCGGCAAGACATCGCTCCTCTCGTCGGGTGGCTTGCCGGACCAACACCGAAGACCTTCCACGGAGCCAAGACCGACCTCAAGTCCTTGTCCGCGCTCGAAGTGGACGTGGCAAATGTCGCCCATGACACCGAGCTAGCGACGTGGATCATGTCTCCCGATGTCACCGGCCTGTCGCTCTCTGGCGCGCTCAAACTCTGTCTCGGTGACGTGCTTCCCGAACCGCATCCCGATCAGCTCATCGACGAGAACGCACTCGGTGTGGAGCAGGCCGCGTGGCACGTGAGTCGTCTCACCGACTGGCAGCGTGAGGTCATGACCGCCACCGAGTTGGGTCTCCTGGGAGACATCGAATTGCCCACGTCGCAATCCTTGGCCGCGATGGAGACGCGTGGTGTGTCGGTCAGTAGAGACCGTCTGACCAGCTTGGGCAAGGATCTTGCCGGTCGAGCTCAAGCGTTTCAAGACAGCGCTTTTGAGATCATCGGCCGTGAGGTCAACCTCTCATCGCCCAAGCAGTTGCAGGACGTGCTCTTCACGCAGTTGGCGATGCCACCCACCAAGAAGATGAAGACCGGTTTCACGACTGACGCAGCGGCCCTTGCCGACCTTCAGATTTCGAATCCTCATCCCTTTCTGGATGCCCTCATGGGGTATCGCGAAACGACCAAGCTCAAGCAGATGGTCGAGACGCTGTCTCAGGCGATTGCCCCCGACGATCGCATTCACACGTCATACGTGCAGACCGGAACCAGTACGGGACGACTGAGCAGCGCGAACCCAAACCTTCAGAACATTCCGGTGCGGTCGGCCGACGGACGTGAAATTCGCGAAGCATTTCAGGCGGGCGAAGGCTACGACGCCATTCTCACGGCCGACTACAGCCAAATCGAAATGCGCATCATGGCGCACTTCTCTCAAGATGCCGGCCTGATTGAGGCCTTTACCGCGGGGGAGGACCTGCACCGCTTCGTGGGTGCTCGGATCTTCGGCGTTGATCCGGCAGACGTCACGTCCGAGATGCGCACAAAGGTTAAAGCTATGAGTTACGGTCTCGCCTACGGTCTTTCGGCCTTCGGGCTGGCTCGGCAACTGCGTATCGACAACAAAGAAGCAAAAACGCTCATGGCCGACTATTTCGAACGTTTCGGCGGAGTTCGCGACTATTTGCGTTCCGTCGTCGATGAGGCGAGCGAACGCGGCTACACGGAAACCCTCTTCGGGCGTCGGCGACCCTTTCCCGACCTGACGAGTCCGAACCACCTTTTGCGCGCCAATGCGGAACGCCAGGCGCTGAACGCGCCGATGCAGGGGACGGCTGCGGACATCATGAAACTGGCCATGAACCGCATTGAGGAACAGCTTCGTGCTGAGGGCTTCACGTCCCGCCTCCTCATGCAGGTCCACGACGAATTGCTTCTCGAGGTCACGAATGACGAGGTAGATCGCGTGCAGGAACTCGTCACACACCACATGAGTGCCGCGGCGACGCTGTCCGTTCCCCTCGATGTTCAGGTGGGTCGTGGGCGAACCTGGAATGAAGCCGCTCACTAACCGAACCGTGGCGACGAGTTTTTCTGTGGCTTGATTTCTCTGCTCATTTGCGTGCGTTTGGAACGGTCACCGCGCTAAAGGTAAGATGTAGTCAGCACATTTGTGCCTTGTATCCGTTTGCCTCGTTCTGCCGAGCCTCCCGGTTCGGAAGTAACGAGGCCTGATTTTGTCCCACTAGGAGCACCACCTACATGACCCCCGCAACGACCCCGGCGAGCAAGCAGGTCGCCATTAACGACATTGGATCTGCTGAGGACTTTCTCGCCGCAGTCGAAAAGACGCTCAAGTTTTTCAACGATGGCGACCTCATTGAAGGAACCGTCGTAAAGATCGATCGTGACGAGGTACTCCTCGACGTCGGTTATAAGACCGAGGGTGTTATTCCCTCCCGTGAACTCAGCATCAAGCACGATGTCGACCCCAATGACGTTGTCAAGGTGGGTGACCTCGTTGAGGCTCTCGTTCTTCAGAAAGAAGACAAAGAAGGCCGCCTGATTCTGTCCAAGAAGCGCGCTCAGTACGAGCGTGCCTGGGGCGACGTCGAGAAGGTCCGTGACACCGATGGTGTTGTTACCGGTACCGTCATCGAGGTTGTCAAGGGCGGACTCATCGTCGACATCGGACTCCGCGGATTCTTGCCTGCCTCGCTCATCGAGCTGCGTCGCGTTCGCGACCTCACCCCTTACCTGGGTCAAGAGGTCGAGGCCAA
>CAIVOR010000168.1 GCA_903907615.1 uncultured Microbacteriaceae bacterium
GACTTTGCGCCAAGTCGGTTCATGGCAATCGCGAGTGTCTCGTGTGCCTCGGGAGAAATTGACCCGAAACTCATGGCTCCCGTGGAGAACCGCTTCACAATGGAGGCCACAGACTCCACCTCGTCGAGAGGAACGGGTGTGACATCGTGACCACCGAGAGAAAATAGCCCGCGCAGTGTCATCAACTGCTCCGCCTGTCCATCGACCAGGTCGGTGTACTCGCGGAAGACGTCGTAGCGGCGCGTTCGCGTGGCGTGCTGAAGCTTGAAGACCGTCTCGGGGTTGAAGAGGTGCGGAGCCCCATCGCGACGCCACTGGTACTCGCCGCCCGTGGTCAGTCGCTCGTGCACCAAACTCGTGCCGGCCTTGGTGGGATAGGCGCTCGAGTGTCGAGCAGCGTTTTCACTCTCGATGGCCTCGAGGCCAATGCCGCCCAATCGACTCGTGGTGCCGGTGAAATACTGGTCGACAAATTCCTGGCTCAAGCCGACGGCTTCGAACGTTTGTGCGCCCGAGTATGAACTCACGGTCGAAATGCCCATCTTCGACATGATCTTGAGAACGCCCTTGCCGAGAGCCTTGATGAGGTTCTTTGTGGCCTTCTTCGGGGTGATGTCCGTGATGTAGCCCTCACGAATCATGCTCTCGACCGACTCCATGGCGAGGTAGGGGTTGAGCGCTCCCGCTCCATACCCAATCAGGAGGGCGGCGTGGTGAACTTCACGCACATCGCCAGTCTCGACAACGAGCGATACCTGCATACGCGATTCTTGGCGGATGAGGTGATGGTGAATCGCCGAGACCAACAGGAGCGATGGAATCGGGGCCATTTCGTGGTTGCTGTCACGGTCGCTCAAAATCAGGAACGTCACGTTGTCGGCGATTGCCGCGTCCGCCTCGGCACACAGCTGCTCGATACGCAGCGACAGCGCCGCAGCGCCTCCTCCGGCCGGATACAGGCCGCTGAGACGTCGCGTCGCCGGAGCATTATTCTCCGTGGTCAGGTGCAGAATTTGGCTCAGCTGGTCGTTGTCAATGATGGGGAACGGGACAACAACCTGACGTGCGTGATCCACGGTTGCGTCGAGAAGGTTGCGCTCGGGCCCGAGACCGCGACGCATGCTGGTCACGATTTCTTCGCGAATGGAATCAAGGGGCGGGTTCGTCACCTGAGCAAACTGCTGGGTGAAGTAGTCAAACAACAGCCGCGGCTTGTCGGACAGAACCGCGATAGGCGTATCCGAACCCATGGCCCCGAGGGGTTCCTGACCGGTGCGTCCCATGGGAGCCAACATGATGCGAAGGTCTTCTTCGGTGTAGCCAAACGTGCGTTGGCGGCGCGCGACGGACGCTGCCGAATGCACGACGTGTTCCCGGGGCGGCAGGTCGGCAAAATCGATGCGCCCCTCGGCCAACCATTCGGCCCACGGACCGGAGTGGGCCAGTTCGGCCTTGACCTCTTCGTCATCGATGATGCGGCCGGCCTCGGTGTCGACAAGGAACATCTTGCCCGGCTGAAGTCTGCCCTTGCGGACGACCTTCGCGGGGTCGACCTTATAGACACCGATTTCACTGGCCACGACGATGAGCCCGTCTTCGGTGACCAGGTAACGCCCAGGCCGCAGACCGTTGCGATCGAGGGTGGCGCCCACGAGCGTGCCGTCGGTAAACGCCATGGCCGCGGGACCGTCCCAGGCTTCCATCATGGTCGAGTGATACTCGTAGAACGCACGACGGTCGGGATCCATATTGGGCTGGTTTTCCCACGCCTCCGGGATCATCATCATGATCGCGTGCGGCAGGCTACGGCCGCCGAGGTTGAGAAGCTCGACGACCTCGTCGAACGATGCCGAGTCACTTGCTCCGTCGGTACAGACGGGAAGGAGATCGGTCATGGCACCGAGCTTGTCGGAGGCGAGCTGCGACTGGCGCGCCCGCATCCAGTTGCGGTTTCCCTGAACGGTGTTGATCTCACCGTTGTGAGCAACAAAACGGAACGGGTGTGCCAGGGGCCACGACGGGAAGGTGTTGGTTGAATAGCGCGAGTGGACCAACGCGAGACGCGACGCGAAGCGCTCGTCTGAGAGGTCGGGATAGAACGGCTCGAGCTGGAGCGTCGTCACCATGCCCTTGTAGACAAGCGTGCGGCACGACAGCGACGGGAAATAAACCTCGTGGTCGCGTTCGACGCGTTTGCGCAATCGATATACACGGCGGTCAAGATCGATACCCGAGAGCAGGCCCGCGGCATCCGCGACGTACACCTGTGCAATGTGAGGCATGGCCTCTTTGGCGAGAACGCCCAAACTCGATGGGTCAACCGGGACATCACGCCAACCGATGACGCGGAGACCCTCCTCGTCAGCGATGCGCGCAACTGCCGCAACGACGTCTGCGCGAGCATTCTCATCCATGGGCAGGAACGCGTTGCCGACGGCGTACGATCCCATCTCGGGAAGGTCGAATCCAGACACTGCCGTTAAGAACTCGTGAGGAATCTGCGTCATGATTCCGGCGCCGTCACCCGTGCCGGCATCGGAACCTACTGCGCCGCGGTGCTCCAGGTTTCGGAGCGCATCGAGAGCGACATCGATGATGTCGTGTCCGGCAGTGCCGCGCAGAGTTGCAACCAGCGCAAAGCCACACGAGTCCTTGTCAAACGCCGGGTCGAACAATCCTGTTCCCGCGGGCACGGCAGAGAAGCGGTGGTGTGGCAGTGGAATATTCACGACACCTCTCCTAGGAATAGACACAGATGCGTTCCCTGCGAGGCAGGAAAAACGTGGACAAGAACGTGGCGGGGCTCTCTACTTGCCTGTGCGACTTGTGGCCGACGTGGCCCGAGGAGAATCCTTGACCGGTGCGGCGTCACTGCCAGCAGATTTTCGGGGTTTTTCCGATGGTTCTGAGTCTACATCAGCCTTGCGGGGACCACGGCCGGGGAGATAGACAGACTCTTCACGTCCGGGGTGACGGCGCGATTGCACGACGTACAAGACGATTCCGAGGAGGATCGCGGCAAAGGACGCCCAGATGTTCGTGCGGATGCCGAGGAATGTTTCGCTGGGGTCCAAGCGCAACGCTTCGCACCACGTGCGTCCCAGGCCGTACCAGACCAGATAGAAGGCCAGCGCCTTACCCCAGCGCATCTCGCGGCGACGCTCAATGAGCAAGAGGATGACGACTCCCGCGAGATTCCAAATGATTTCGTAGAGAAACATGGGGTGGAAGAGCGTGCCCACGGGTAAACCGGCGGGAACGGCCGCATTGGGCAAATCAATCACGAGACCCCACGGCAGTGTCGTGGGCAAACCGAAGAGTTCTTGGTTGAAGTAGTTTCCGATGCGACCAGTAGCCTGCGCCACAAGAAGGCCGGGAATCAAGGCGTCAGCGAAGCTCAGGAATCGCACACCGGTCTGTCGCGAACCGAGCCATACGCCGAGTGCGCCACCGATGAGTGCGCC
>CAIVOR010000169.1 GCA_903907615.1 uncultured Microbacteriaceae bacterium
CGAGGACGCGATTTTCAATGTCTCGCGTTCGGCACTGCTCATTGCCGCGCTCACGCAGAGCCCTGAGCTGCTGTGGGAAGCCACCGAAGACAAACTTCACCAGAACTATCGTGCCGAGGCCATGCCCGAAACCAGCATGCTGATTCGGGAGCTGCGAGCCGCCGGTTTCGCTGCCGTGGTTTCCGGTGCCGGCCCCAGCATCCTGGTTCTGTGTAGCGATCCGAGCGCGCGCCTTCGCGCCGCTGAACTCGTTGCACAGAAGCAAGAAACACCCTGGCACCCGCACATGCTGGCCGTCGATTTTCGCGGTGCCACAGTTACCCCGTCGGCCTAGATTCCCACCTGCTCGCCTGACGACACAGAAGCGTTAGCGCCTCGACTCCAGCCGGAGTCGCAGGTTGAGTCCGGTGCGCAGTACCAGTCGGATCGGCGCCCACCGGGCACCCGGGTACTTGGTCGCAATGAACGTCTTGGCGCTCTCGTGATGGGCGGTCAGCATTGCCCGCTTGTTCACCCGAGTGGTCTCGCCACCAATGTGCGTCACCACGGCTCCCGGCACGTACACGTTGCGCAGGCCCGCTCGTCCAGCTCGGTAGCCCAGATCGACATCTTCGAAGTACATGAAGTAGCGTTCGTCAAAACCGCCGAGACGATCAAATGTTGACCGACGCATCATCAGGCACGCGCCCGAAAGCCATCCCGCATCGACGTTGACCTCGCTGCGAAACGCGTCCGAATGGTACCGGCGGGTCCAGGGGTTTCCGGGCCACACGCGAGAGAAGAGGCCGTGCCCGGCGCCCGTGCGAATAGAGGGGATGGCGCGTGCGGAGGGATAAACGCTGCCGTCCGCGTTGCGAATCCGAGGTCCCACAATGCCAACGGCCTCGTCGGCCAGGAGGCTGGCACGCAACAGCGAAACGCTTTCCGTGGTCAGCGTGACATCGGGGTTGCTGATGAGCACGATGCTGCACGCGGCAGGCAGGGCGGCCACGCCCGCGTTGGCTGCGGCGCCGTAGCCCGCATTGCGGTCGAGTTGCACCACGCGTGCGCCATATTTCTTGGCAAGGCCCTGTGTCACCGCGATGTCATCGGAGGCGTTATCCGCAATGACGACGTGTGCGGAGGCGCCGGACGACGCGCTGCGCACCGAGGCCACAGCACCGGGCAGGAACTCGGCCAACTGGGCGCTGGAGTTGTAGCTGACGGTCACAATGCCGACATCCGCCGGCAAGGCGAGCGATGTTCGAGACGGTTTAGCTGTGGTCACGCGACGGCACTCCTTAGGGTGCCAGCCTAACAACGTGCGCCCGACCTGTTAGGCTGGTGGAAGGATGCGCCGACCTCTAGGTTGGCCCACCTGATTCCTCAGTGAGATTCTGTCTCGCTGTCTCCCTCGCATTTCCCCCATTACGCAGTCCCTTCCGGGTCGTGTGCGTGTGGCGTGGGCAAGTGCGGACAAAACAATAAGGAGTACCTGTGTCTGACACAACCGACAACACTGCCGCTGATTCTGCGGCTTCCGAAGAAAAAGCCCCGCGCCGCCGTGCGCCGCGTCGGGCAACAACCACCGAACCCGTGGCCACTGCCGAGGCGGTCAAGGCCACGGCAACCGTGACCGGCGCCGACTCGGACCGCGCTTCGGGCGATTCCGAGGCAACGGAGGCTCCGCGTCGCGGCCGCGGCCGTGGCAAGAAGGCCGACGCCGACACCACCACGGAGTCCAGCAGCGATTCTGCTGCCGAGGCACCCTCATCGTCTCGCTCGCGCGCGACGAACGGTGAATCTGACGCTTCTGCCGGCGACGGCGGCGAGGGCGGATCGTCCGAGCGCCCCGCGCGCAGCCGCAGCCGTAGCCGAAGCCGCAGTGGCAACACGAACGGCGCGGGCAACGGCAACAACAACGGACCCAGTGGCGATGGCGATGCCGACGGCGACGGTTCGATGGATCGTTCCAACCGTAATCGTCAGCGTGATCGTCGACGCGGTCGCATTAGTAACGAAGAGATTGAGCCCGAGATTCTCGAAGACGACGTGCTGCTGCCCATTGGCGGCATCCTCGACGTTCTCGACAACTACGCGTTCGTGCGCACGGCGGGATACTTGCCCGGAGCGAAC
>CAIVOR010000170.1 GCA_903907615.1 uncultured Microbacteriaceae bacterium
ACGTGACGACGGAGGACGGCTTTGATGCGGGCCAACAGCTCGCGCGTGGCGTACGGCTTGGTGACGTAGTCATCCGCACCCAGCTCGAGACCCACGACAATCTCGACTTCGGAGTCTTTTGCGGTGAGCATGATGATCGGCACCTGGGATGTCGACCGAATGGCGCGGCAGACCTCGACGCCCGAGAGCTCGGGCAACATGAGGTCGAGTAACACCAGGGAGAAGTCGTCGTGGCCAAAAAGATCCACAGCGCGGCGTCCGTCTTCGGCCACCGTAACGACGTAGCCCTCCTTCTGGAGCAGGAACGCCAGAGGTTCGCTAAGCGATGCCTCGTCTTCAACGAGCAGAATCTTGGTCATGCGACTGACTGTTCCTCTCCTGCTTCGAGAAACTCGGGCAGTCGAATGGTGAAGGTGGACCCCGATCCGGGCTGGGTCCACACGCGTATATCTCCGCCGTGGTTTGCCACAATGTGCTTGACGATACTCAGCCCGAGTCCCGTTCCGCCCGTGGTGCGCGAGCGTGCCTGGTCGGTGCGATAAAAACGCTCGAACACGCGCTCGGATTCTTCCTTTGTCATGCCGATTCCTTGATCGGTCACAGAAATTTCGACTTGTCCCTCGGTGTGCGTAATGCCCACGCCCACCCGCGAGCCATCGGGCGAATACTGAACCGCGTTCGAGACAAGGTTGCTGATGGCCAGCACGAGGCGTGACTCGTCGGCGAGCACGCGCACCTGGCCGTTCTTTCCGGCAACGATGTCAATGCCCTTGGATGCCGCGAAGATACGGTGCTGATCCACGGCTTGGGCAACAACGGAGTTCATATCTACTGCGACAAACTCCGTAATGGCGTCGTCGGCCTGCAACCGAGAGAGTTCGATGATCTCACGCGTGATGCCGGCCAGTCGCTCGGCTTCGCCACCCAACTTCAGCGAGAACTTGCGCACCATCTCGGGGTCATCAGACGCCTCGATCAGGGCTTCGGCGAGGAGGGAAATCGCGCCAATGGGTGTCTTGAGTTCGTGGCTGATGTTGGCGATGAAGTCACGGCGCACCTCTTCGAGCCGTTGATACTCGCTGCGGTCCGCCATGAATATCAGCACGAGATTATTGGACATCCGGGCTGCCCGAACCTCGACCGCAATGGTTGTCTCGGCAAAGGGCCCCCGCGCCAACTCGATGTCGCGCGCCACGGCCTCTCCCGAAGAGAAGGCTTCCTTCACGATGCTCACGAGTTCAGGAGCCGAGACCCGGCCCGCGCCGAGCATGGCCAGCGAGAGCGCGGCCTCCGACGCGGCCTTCACATTCATCTGCGCGTCTACCAGGACGGTGGGGATGTCAATGGTGGCGAACGTGTCAACAATTCCCCAGGTCAGGCTGTCAGATTCGTCGTCGCGCGAGCCTCGCGCCTGACGCGACCGCATCTGCAACGCCCAGACGACGAGTGCACAAACCATCGCTCCGGCGATGGCGCCGAGAACGATGAGAAGGACAACAAGTGGGACCGACATGATAATTCAACGTTAACCCCCCTGCTCGCCTCCCAGCGAAAGCAACATGCCCGGTATAAAGTGTCGGCAACAAGTGTTCACGCTCTCGTCGACAGGCGTTTACCAACCGGTTGCACGAACGTTGCTAATGGCGGGTTGCCTGAACCCAATCGCGAATCAACGTCAGGAACCCAAAAATGCGCCAGGTCTTTCAGCAGGAACTCAGCGAAGTGCAGGGTCGACTGGTCGAAATTGCCGAACTCGTCAAAATCGCGATCATCGATGCCACACAAGCGTTTAACGAGAGCGACTTGGTCCTCGCCGAGAAGGTCATCGAAGACGACGCCAAGATTGACGAGCTGTCGCTCAGCCTCGACGAGTTGTCCATCCAGATTTTGGCCCGACAGCAGCCGGTCGCCCGTGACCTGCGTGTTGTGGTCAGCGCTCTCCGCATGAGCGCCTCGCTCGAACGCATGGGTGACATCGCCGAACACATTGCTTCGCTCGCGCGTTACCGTTTCCCGGAGCGCGTCATCGCCAAGGGCCTGCGCGGGACCTTCCGCGAAATGGGTGAGATTGACGTCGAAATCGCCACGCGGCTCGTGGAGCTTCTCCGCACGCAGGACTACGATTTGGCCGATCAGATGCGTGACCTCGACGATAAGGTTGACGCACTTCACCTCAAGGTTTTTGGCAAGGTTCTCGACGAAGCCTGGGGTGGAACCACCGCCGACACGGTCGACGCCACACTGGCCAGCCGCTACCACGAGCGATTCGGCGACCACGCCGTATCAATCTCGAAGAAGGTCAAGTACCTCTCGACCGGCGACTGGGCCGATCAGGGCGACGCGGCGAAGTAGCCGCTACTTCTTTCCCTGCGCGGCGACCGCGGCAGCTCCGGCGGCGGCCGCTTCCGGGTCGAGGTACTCGCCCTTGCCGACCGGCATGAAGTTGTCGTCAAGCTGATACACCAGCGGGATGCCCGTGGGAATGTTGAGTTCGGCAATCTCGTCGTCCGACACGTTGTCGAGGTGCTTAACGAGAGCACGAAGCGAGTTGCCGTGCGCGGTGATGAGCACGGTCTTGCCTGCAGCGAGGTCTTTCGTGATGGTGCCGACCCAGTAGGGAATCATGCGATCGATGACGTCTTTGAGGCACTCGGTGGCCGGAACCGCACCGTCGATGCCCGCGTAGCGCACGTCGTGCGCCTGCGAGAACTCACTGCCGTCGTCGATGGGGGGCGGTGGCACGTCGAACGAACGGCGCCAGATCTGAAACTGTTCGGGGCCGTACTCGGCAAGTGTCTGCTGCTTGTCTTTGCCCTGAAGGGCACCGTAGTGGCGCTCGTTCAAACGCCACGAGCGCTCAACCGGAATCCAGAGTCGATCGGCGGCATCGAGAGCAATGTTGGCGGTCTGAATGGCGCGCGACAGCAGCGACGTGTAGACGACGTCCGGAAGGATGCCCTTCTCCACCATAAGATCTCCCGCGCGGGCTGCTTCGCGCAGACCCTTCTCGCTCAGGCGACAGTCGACCCATCCGGTAAAGAGGTTCTTCTCGTTCCAGTCGCTGTGACCGTGGCGGAGCAAAATCAGGGTGTGCGTCATGCCTCCAGTTTAGAACCCGGGGGTCTGTGCGGTTGACTGGAGTCATGCCTGAGGGTGCCATCACGCGCGGAACAACGAACACGAATCGGCTTCGTCGCTCGGACCGTTGGCTGGCGACGTGGCCCGGCCTGCGGAGCGTGGCCCAAGCTCACGTGGTCGATCTCG
>CAIVOR010000171.1 GCA_903907615.1 uncultured Microbacteriaceae bacterium
AAAAACGACGTCACGCTGAAGAATGCTCGTGGAATTGTAGAGGTGCACAATGGCCTGCTTGGCGCCGCGAATCGACTCGTAGGTGCGCTCAATGAGGTGATCGCGCGACTGCGTGAGCACCTGAATCGTGACGTCTTCGGGGATGGCGTTACTCTCGATGAGTTCGCGCACGAAGTCAAAGTCCGTCTGGCTCGCCGATGGGAAGCCGACCTCGATCTCCTTGTAACCCATGCGCACGAGCAGATCAAACATGATGCGCTTGCGCTCGGGGCTCATCGGGTCGATCAGGGCCTGGTTGCCGTCACGCAGGTCAACCGCGCACCAACGCGGGGCTTTCTCAATACGCTTCGCGGGCCACGTGCGGTCGGGCAGGTCGATGCCGAGCGTCTCGTGATACGGCCGATACTTGTGTACCGGCATCTGGCTGGGGGTCTGGTTGTTCTTCATAAGTCTCTCCTGGCGTCAAAGGTGGTCGCCTAGCGCGAACTCCGCGACGAGGGAGGCTACTGAGATGCCTCGTCGCGGCGACTAAGAAGAAGGAGACCAAAACGCATATTCCTAGGCTAACACCGCTTTCGTGCCGTGGAACAGTGCGTCATGCTCGCCAGCGGAAATCTCAGGTCGAGAGATCGGAACCCCTAGAACCCGAGGCGTTCGAGTTTCTTGGGGTCACGCTGCCAATCTTTGGCGACTTTGACCCGGATGCTCAAGAAAACATGGCGACCGAGGAGTGCCTCTATGGCTCTGCGTGAAATGGCACCCGTGTCTTTCAGGCGCGATCCTCCGTGCCCAATAATGATGGCTTTCTGGCTATCGCGCTCTACGAAAATGTTCGCGTAAATCTCGAGCAAATCCTTGTCCTCGCGCTCCACCATCTCGTCGATGGTGACCGCGAGCGAGTGCGGAAGTTCGTCCTGCACGGTCTCCAGGAGTGATTCACGAATGAGCTCGGAAATGCGCTTCTCGGTGTCATCGTCGGTGGTGGTCTCGACGTCGTAGAGGGCGTGTCCCTCCGGCAGGAGGGCAATTAGCGTTGACGCAAACTCGCCCATGTTCTCGTCGGTGAGTGCCGAGACGGGAATGATGGCTGTCCAGTCCCGAAGTTCGGACACCTCGAGCAGACGCGCGGCGGTCTTCTCGCGCGATGCGACATCCGTCTTCGTCACGATGGCCACCTTGATTGCTCGCGGATACATCTCGAGTTGCTCCGAGATAAAGCGATCACCCTTGCCCACCGGTTCGTCGGCGGGGAAACACATGCCGATGACGTCAACATCACCGAGGGTGGATTTAGCCAGAGCGTTGAGTCGTTCCCCCAAGAGCGTGCGCGGGCGGTGTATGCCCGGGGTGTCGACAATGATGAGCTGGCCATTGTCGTGATTCACCATGCCGCGAATGGTGTGGCGCGTGGTTTGAGGCTTAGCCGATGTGATGGCCACCTTCTCCCCCACGAGCGCGTTCATCAGAGTGGACTTGCCCACGTTCGGTCGACCGATAAAGGAGACGAAGCCACTTCTGAAAATGGGGCGCTCCGCATCGCGCTTGGCACTCTTGGACGGTCTCATTCTTCGCTTCCAAACGCACGTCGGGCATCGAGCAACTCTTGATCGGGCCAGACGAGAACATTGATGACACGGCCGCGTCGCGCTTCGACG
>CAIVOR010000172.1 GCA_903907615.1 uncultured Microbacteriaceae bacterium
ACGACTCTATGACCTCCGCTAAGGGGAGTTGACACCATGACAGAAGCATTCGTGGTCGACGGTGTGCGCACACCAATCGGCCGATACGGCGGATCGTTGTCGAGCGTTCGCCCTGACGACCTCGCTGCCATCGCCATCACCGAGCTCGTCGCCCGCAGTGGCGTAGACCCGACAATGATCGACGACGTCATCTTTGGCGATGCGAACCAAGCGGGCGAAGATAATCGCAATGTCGCGCGCATGGCTGTCTTGCTGGCGGGCCTCCCCGACTCAGTTCCCGGTATCACGGTCAATCGATTGTGTGCGTCCGGCCTCTCTGCCATCCATCTCGCCGCAAGCATGATTAAGGCCGGCGAGGCTGATGTTGTCATCGCCGGTGGCGTTGAATCGATGACGCGTGCCCCGTGGATTCTTGCCAAGCCCGAGCGAGCCTTCGGCAAGCCGGGGGAGATCGTTGATTCGTCACTCGGCTGGCGATTCGTCAATCCCCGCCTTGCGGCACGCGACAAGGCGACATTCTCGATGACCGAGACGGGAGAGTTTGTTGGCGAACGCGAAGGCATCACCAGAACAGAGGCCGATGCTTTCGCTCTCCGTTCGCACGAGCGCGCGCTCGCCGCCATGGCCGCGGGACACTTCGATCGCGAGATCGTTGCCGTCGAGACCCCACAGGGTGTGACCGTAACGACAGATGAAGGGCCTCGAGCAAATACGACACTCGAGGTGCTCGCCGGGCTGAAGCCGGTCGTTCGCGGCGGCAGCATCGTCACCGCGGGCAACTCGTCCACGCTGAATGATGGCGCGTCCGCTGTGCTCATTGCGAGCGGAGAGGCCATCGAGAGACTCGGCCTTACCCCGCGCGCTCGCATTGTCGGGGGAGCATCCGCGGGTCTTGCGCCCGAGGTCATGGGTCTCGGACCCGTTCCCGCGACACAAAAACTCCTGACGCGCACGGGCGTTCGGGTCGACCAACTGGGGGCCGTCGAACTCAACGAGGCATTCGCCACTCAGGCGGTGGCAAGCATGCGTCTCATCGGCCTGGACGAAGCTATCGTGAATGCAGACGGTGGCGCAATAGCACTCGGGCATCCGCTCGGTGCATCGGGAACACGCTTGCTCGTGACCCTGCTCGGTCGCATGGAACGAGAGGGTGCTAAGCATGGACTCGCAACAATGTGCGTCGGTGTTGGCCAGGGAGCCGCGCTTCTGGTGGAGGCTGTCTGATGACGTCGACCCTCCTGATTGACGACACTAAGACAGATCGGTTGCACGTTCGCCTCAACCGGCCTGCCGTCAAGAACGCTATCGACAGGGCGATGGTCGACGAGCTACATGCCGTGTGCGCGCAACTCGAAGCTGACCCACGCATCCTGATCGTGAGCGGAGGCGACGGCGTTTTCGCTTCGGGCGCCGACATTGCTGAACTTCGTGAACGCCGGGCTCCCGACGCCCTCGAGGGAATCAACTCCTCACTCTTTCATCGCATCGCGCTGCTGCCCGCTCCCGTAATCGCCGTCATAGATGGCTGGGCCCTGGGCGGTGGCGCCGAGCTCGCCTATGCGGCAGACTTTCGCATCGCGTCGAATCGCTCACGCTTTGGCAACCCCGAAGCGTCGCTGGGCATCATCGCGGCGGCGGGAGCCACCTGGCGACTGGCCGAACTCGTGGGTGAACCGCTGGCAAAGGAAGTCCTGCTGGCCGGTCGAATTTTGTCGGCCGATGAGGCGCTCACCGCTCGGCTCGTCACCGAGGTTCATGAGCCTGCAGAACTCGATGCGGCGGCACAGGCGCTGGCCGATCGCATCGCGAAACTCGATCCACTCGCGGTGCGCGAGACTAAGCGCGTGATGGCGGCTGATCGGTCTGAACATCCGCGCATTGACAACGAGACACAGGCGGTGCTGTTTGAATCGCCCGAGAAGTATCGCCGAATGACCGAATTCCTCGAAAGGCGCCGTTCATGACCGTCCCCTCTCACGTCGGTGTGCTTGGTGGTGGCCGCATGGGGGCCGGCATCGCACACGCCTTTCTTCTCGCTGGAGCATCGGTGACAATCCTTGAACGGGACGAGGCGGCGGCAGCCCACGCGTGGGCAGCACTCTCGACGGCCATCGACGCGAGCATCGCCCGAGGCACTTCCGAAGAGTCACGCGACGATCTTGTCGCGCGTTCTGCGTCGACGGTTGATCTGGCCGACCTCGCGGGCAGCGGACTCGTTGTCGAGGCCGTGCCAGAAGATCTTGCCCTCAAGGTGCAGATGCTCACGAAAATCGAAGCGGTTGTCAGTGCGGACGCCTGGCTCGCCTCGAACACCTCGTCGTTGTCTATCTCATCAATCGCCGCATCCCTGTCCCGCCCCGAACGCTTCTGCGGCCTGCACTTCTTTAACCCGGTGCCCAGCTCAACCCTCGTGGAGATTGTGCGCGGTGAGCGGTCGCAGCCAGAGCTCATTGACTGCGCTCAGCAGTGGGTCGAGGCGATGGGCAAGGCCCCGGTCACCGTCAACGACTCGCCTGGCTTCGCGAGCTCACGCCTCGGAGTCGCTATTGCACTCGAAGCAATCCGTATGCTCCAGGAAGGCGTTGCGTCCGCCGACGACATCGATGCCGCCATGGTGTTGGGCTACAAGCACCCGGTAGGCCCGCTGCGTCTCACGGACATGGTGGGCCTCGACGTGAGGCTGGGAATCGCCACTTATCTGCACAGTGAACTTGGCGAGCGATTCGAACCACCGGCTCTTCTTCGCCAGATGGTCGCCGACGGCAAACTCGGACGCAAGAGCGGCGAGGGGTTTTACCGATGGGACGACTAGCGTTTGTCAACAATCAGGTTCGTGATGCGCACCGTGCACAGGCGCACTCCGGTCTCGTCGGTGATCACGACCTCGTGACTGGTGACGGTCTTTCCCAACTGAAGAGCTGTGGCCACTCCCGTCACTACTCCATCACGCACACCGCGATGGTGGGTGCCGCTGATATCCAGGCCCACGGCCATTTTTCCCAGCGAGCTCGCATGAATCACGGCAGCCCACGAGCCGAGTGCTTCGCCGAAGGCCATCGAGGCACCCCCGTGCAGCAGGCCAAACGACTGGGTATTGCCGTGCACGGGCATGGTGGCAACGACCCGTTGAGCAGACTCTTCGAGAACCACGATGCCGAGTTTGTTGTCGAGGGCTCCGAGCTCAATCGTCCATGGCGGATTCGTCATGGCTTTATTCTACCGACCGTTCATCAAGCTGAAAGAAGGACAACATGTCCCTGACCGCCGTCGATATCGAGGTACTCCCGAGTTTTGTGCAGGGCAAATGGTGGCGGGCTGCCACCGGCTCGCCGATCCGAGATGCGTCCACGGGGGTGGAGCTTGCGCTCGTTGGTAGCGAGGGGCTCGACCTCGCTGGCGCGATTGACTACGCACGCACCGTGGGGCAGCGCTCGCTTGGCGCTCTCACTTTTCATCAGCGCGCGCTCATTCTCAAAGCGCTCGGCGCGGCGCTCACCGAGGCGAAGGAAGATCTCTACACGGTGAGCGACAGAACCGGAGCGACCAGGCGCGACTCCCTAGTCGACGTTGATGGGGGCATCGGCGTGATGTTCACCTATTCGTCCAAAGGTCGCAGAGAACTGCCGAATACGCACACGCGCATTGTCGACGGGGGTCACGAAAACCTGTCGAAAGACGGGTCCTTCGGTGGTCAGCACGTCTACGAGCGCATCTCGGGTGTCTCGTTTCAGATCAACGCGTTCAACTTTCCGGTTTGGGGCATGCTCGAGAAGTTCGCGCCAGCTTTTCTCGCCGGGGTTCCCTCAATCGTCAAGCCGGCAACGCCTACGGCGATCCTCACCGAGGCGGCAGTGCGTGTCATGGTCGACTCGGGTCTCCTGCCTGACGGATCGTTGCAACTGGTGTGCGGGGGAGCGCGCGACGTGCTCGACCTATTGGATCTGCGCGATCACGTGTCTTTCACCGGTTCGGCCAACACCGCAGCGGGCCTCGCCATGCACCCCGGAATCATTCGCAGGGGGATACGTTTTACCGCAGAGGCGGATTCGCTCAACGCCGCCATCCTTGGTCCGGATG
>CAIVOR010000173.1 GCA_903907615.1 uncultured Microbacteriaceae bacterium
CACCGGCACCGCCCTGTCGCGAGACGGCGTCGACACCGTGGCCGGGGTTCCCGGTCTCATGGGGATTCCCGCGGCGGGCATCCCGGATCCCGATACGGCACAGGCCATCGGATATCGCATGGTTGCCGAGCGGGGTTGGGGCGTTCAGGAGTTCGACTGCCTCGTTCTGCTCTGGACCCGAGAATCACACTGGAACGTCTACGCACTCAACCCGAGCAGTGGTGCCTACGGCATACCGCAGTCGCTGCCCGCCGAGAAGATGGCGAGTGCCGGAGCCGATTGGCAAACCAATCCGGCGACTCAGATCACCTGGGGTCTCAACTACATCCAGGCCCGCTACGACACCCCCTGTGGTGCGTGGGCGCACTCCGAAGAGACCAACTGGTACTAGCCACGGCGCTCGCGCGCGGGCTTAGGCTTGAGCGTATGGCCCGCCGCAATCGTCCCTCGCGTCCTGAGGATGAGTACGAGGAGATAGACGCCGGCCGCATTCTCGGCGGATTTCGACGCACCGAACAAAAACGGGGCTCCTCTTGGACCGTTCAGCCCATCAGTGAGGCCCGCGCGGTCAAGGAGTACACCTGCCCGGGGTGCCACAACGTCATTGCCCTCGGAACTCCGCACCTGGCCGTGTGGCGCAACGACGGCATCATGGGCGAGAGTGCCGACGTTGAGGATCGCCGCCACTGGCACACCCACTGTTGGAGGATCGGATGATCGAGGAAATTCGTGGCTCGAGTGTCTTGCCTGCTCTGCGCGAAGACATCACGCTTCACACCTCCGACGGCCTGACGCTCGTGGGAGAGCTGGCGCTACCCGTGGATCGTCCCCCGGTCGCCACCATGGTGTGTCTGCATCCGCTTCCAACAGCCGGTGGATTCATGGATTCGCACATCTTCCGGAAGGCCGCGTGGCGCCTGCCCGCGCAGGCCGACATCGCCGTTCTGCGTTTCAACACACGCGGCACGCGTTCGCCGCGCGGTCTGAGTGAGGGATCTTTTGACGGGGGAGTAGCCGAGCGCGCCGACGTTGCGGCCGCCGTGGATTTTGTGACGCAGCGAGGATTGCCCCACGTCTGGATTGTGGGCTGGTCGTTCGGCACCGAGTTGGCCCTCAAGTACGGGCGCGAGCACCCCATCGATGGCGCCATTTTGCTTGCGCCGCCGCTGCATCGGGCCACCGAGGCCGAGGTCGCGGCGTGGGCTGGTGACCCGCGCCGACTCGTTGCGGTCATTCCCGAACTCGACGACTACCTGCGCCCGGCTGAAGCGCGGGAGCGCTTCGCATCTGTGCCGGCACTTGAGTTTGTCGCCGTCGAGCAGGGCAAGCACCTGTGGGTCGGCGAAAACCAGACTCGTCGGGTTCTGACCGAAATTGTGACCCGTCTGAATCCGAGTGCTCTCCCCCTGGCCGAGTCGTGGGACAACCCCGAGGCCGTCGCCGAGTAATCACGCTCTCACGATCGGGCACCAGGTCGGTGACGCCGGTCGAGTCAGCGTGAAGGGAACCGCCGCGCTAAAGCTCCTGCTGGCGCGGCAGGACAACCTGCTTGACGATGATGATGATCGAGGCCGCCACGGGGATGGCCACGAGGGCGCCGAGGATACCCAAGAGGGATCCACCGGCGATGGCGGCAATCACGACGATTGATCCGGGCACGCTCACCGCCTTGTTCATAATGCGCGGACTAATCACGTACGCCTCCACCTGCATGTAGATCAGGTAGTAGATGACGGCAATGAGGGCCACCGTGCCGTCGGCCAGGAGCAGCTGGGACAGAACGATGACCGCCGAGCCCGTGAGTGTTCCCACGAGGGGAATCAGCGAGAACACGAAGGCGATAAAGGCAAAGACGATGGGCGCGCGGCCGCCGATGATGCTCAACAGAATGAAGGTGAGCACTCCGTTCACGAGGCCCAGGGTGATTTGACCGATCACGTATCGGCCGACTCCGTCGGTGATTTGACCGCTCAGCTCAATGAATTTGTCACGCTTGGTTGCGGGCACCAACTTGTAGGTGAACTCCTTGATGGAGTGCAGGGCGGCCGTGAAGTACAGGGTGAGGATGATCACAATCAGGGCGCCAAAGAAGCCGTTGACAATACTCACGCCTACGGCCAAAGCGCCTCCGGCCAGGTTGGTGATGTTGGCGGGATTCTTGAGCCACGTGGCGGCCTGATCCAGAAGGGCGTTGACATCGACCCAGCCGCCCAGTTGCTGATTCAACGCGTCGATCCATGCCTTGTCAGACAGGTTGGTGAGGATGTCGGGGAGTGTCTTGACGAACAGACCCACCTGCTCTGAAACGAGCGGAATGATGGTCAGGATGAGTGCGGCAACGGCAGCCAACACCACAACGACGACAATGAGGATGGCGGACCAGCGGGGCAGCTTGCGCTTTTCGAGCCACGAGACAAGTGGGTCCAGGCCGAGCGAGAGGAAGAGCGCCGCTCCAATGTAGGTCAGCACTGTCGCGAGCGACGTGATGGAGGTGATGAGCAAAAGGCCCACACCAACGCCGAGGGTGCCGATTAAACCAACACGAAATGGATTCTGAATGCGCATGGCGGCCTCCCGGGCTACTCTCGTGCGCTCAGCCTAGGTCTGCGCGTTAGTTGCATCCTTCTTTTGCTCGCGCGTGGCGATATTTTCCGCCTCGGCGTTCATCGTCACAACAAAACTGTTGATTGCCTCGCGCTGAGCGATGAGCTGGCTCGCGCGCTCCTCGGCGTCGGCGAGAATGCTCGCCCCCCGCGTTTCTGCCGTGTCGACCACGCGGATTGCTTCCTCGCGGGCGTTCGCCGTGATGGCCTCCACCTGGGCACTGGC
>CAIVOR010000174.1 GCA_903907615.1 uncultured Microbacteriaceae bacterium
CGTCGAAGACGAAGAACTCTGCTTCGGGGGCGAAGAATGCGGTGTCGGCGATGCCGGTCGACGCGAGGTACTTCTCGGCCTTCTTGGCGACCTGGCGCGGGTCGCGACCGTAGATCTCGCCGTTGCGGGGGTTGTAGATGTCAAACACCATGACGAGCGTCTTGAGTTCGCGGAAGGGGTCTACGTAGGCCGTCGACACATCGGGGATGAGCTGCATGTCCGACTCGTGAATCGAGGCGAAGCCGCGGATCGACGAACCGTCGAACAGCTGACCAACGGTGAAGAATTCCTCGTCCACCGTGTGCGCGGGAATGTTGAAGTGCTGCTG
The DNA here is from genome assembly GCA_903907615.1 of uncultured Microbacteriaceae bacterium. GTDB lineage: Bacteria > Actinomycetota > Actinomycetes > Actinomycetales > Microbacteriaceae > UBA963. The sequence goes on from CAIVOR010000174.1 coordinate 329, forward strand.
AACACCGAGCAGGTCGCAGAAGCGAATGTCAAGGAACTTGACGTCGTTGTCCTTGATAAAGGCAAGGACTTCGGAGGAGTTTGTGAACATAGGTATTCGTCTCTTCGTCGAAGGGATGGGTGGGTCACGAGATTTCTCGTGTTGTAACTCTACGTGCGAGCCGTGACACGGCTGTGACGCTATTGTTTCAGAAATGTTAAGGCGAACGCGAGTTGAGCGGAGCCTCTGCGACCCACTCTGGAACCATCTGGGTTCGTGGCATGCCTAGGATGAAGACGTGAGTGCGTCTAACCGACCGGGACAGGCCGGATATCCCGGAAAGAAACTCGGGTTACCTGAGACGGGTTATCGTTCTGTCGCACGTGTCGGACGTCGCATCGTGGCACTTTTGCTGGATTGGGCCATCGCCTACATCATCGCGCTGCTCTGGCTCGGTCTTTCTGCCCTCACGCAGCCGGGTCTCGGTCAATTTGCCATCCTCGGAATTTTTGTCGTGCTCCAAATTGTGTCGATTCCCATTTTGGGCGGCAGCATCGGTCATCGCGCCTTGGGCCTAGCGGTCACTCCGGTACGCGGCGGTTGGGTTGGCGTGTGGCGACCCGTCGTGCGTAGCCTGCTGCTGGGCATCGTGATCCCCGCCCTGGTATGGGACGCTGACCAGCGCGGATTCCACGACAAAATTGCGGGCACCGTGTTGGTGCGAACGGGCAAATAGCGCCCTCAGGTTTTTTCGCGCGTCGTAATTTCTAGCGCGGGCGACCCATGCTGCGCACGCGGTTGGGGTCAATGCCCTTCGGGATCGGCATGTCGTGTCCGAGAGACGACATGCGCTTGGACACCACGAGAACCTCTGCCTTGGTGAGCACCTTGGGCAGGCTCCTGACGCGCTTTGCCAACTGGGTGAGGGGAACGGAACTTTCGTCTGGGCCGACGTTGAGAACCGTGATGGGCACGTTGGGAAGCAGTCGTACGCTCTTGCGACGTTCGTCGTCGGACAGTCGCTGGGTGCGTGAACTGGGGCCTTCTGCCACTAAGACGACGCCGGCTCGGCCGATGGCGCGGAACACGGCATCCATGGTCTTGGGGTTCACGGCGATGGGCTGGTCACTCGTGATCCAGCCGCGACGCAGTGCGCCCGACAGCACGGCACCGGAAGCACCGGGCTTACCCTGCATTTGGCGATAGGCGGTGAACTCAGCGATGCGCCCCATCACGATGAGGCCCAACAGAACACCAACGAGAGTGCCGAGCACGATCCACAGAATCCAGCTGACAACGTTGTCACCTGCGAAAATGAAGCTTCCCACGACAGCTAGGGCGATGGGCGCGAGAATGACCAAGAGAGTCCAGAGGGTCACCATCGGGTTGTGCTTGCGGGTGACCTTATAGACCTCCCACAACTGAGCGAGTTGACCGGGTTCGCGCTTCTTCTTTGCCATGCGTCAACAATACCGGCAGACCGCCGGCGCCCGTCGAATGAACGACTAGACGGCCTGTGAGAATCCGGTCTTCTCTGCTGCCAGGTGGGCGAGGTGTTCGGGAATTTCGTTTCCTCGGGCAATCATGGATTGCGCATACAGGCGACCGGCGCGGTAGGAACTTCTGACGAGTGGGCCAGCCAAGACGCCGAGGAAACCTAACGCCTCGGCTTCTTCCTTGATCTCCACAAACTCGTCGGGGTGAACCCAGCGTTCCACGGGATGGTGGCGCGCACTGGGGCGCAGGTACTGCGTGATGGTGATGATGTCGGTTCCCGCTTCGTACAGGTCGCGCAGTGCCTCCGAAATTTCGGCACGCTCTTCGCCCATGCCCAAAATGAGGTTGGACTTAGTGATCAGGCCGGCGTTGCGGCCCTGTGTGATCACGTCGAGGGAGCGCTCGTATCGGAAAGCGGGAC